>NZ_JBIRGD010000016.1:0-219047 GCF_044327805.1 Streptomyces sp. NPDC018019
CCAACCTTACCAGATCCGTTCGGCGTTTCCGCTTTCCGTTTCCGGCTCCCTGCTGGAGCGGGCCGGCCGTCCGGCTTTCGCTTTCCGGCCTTTCCAAGTCTATCAGATCCGATTTCCAGTCCGTTACCGGGCTGAATTCGTTTCCGATTTCGTCGGAGGGGTTTGCCTTTCGGCTTTTCCGACTTTATCAGATTGCTCCGGGCCGGAATTCCGCCCGGTTCGGGGGGCCACCGGACGCGTAGACGTACCGGGGTTCCCGTTCAGGCGGAGACGTAAACGTACTGGAGCGGGGCGCCCGGATGCAAATCCGGTTGCCCCGCTCCTCGTACCTGTGTACGCGTGCGCCTGAGGGGATCAGACCTCGACGACGACCGGAAGGATCATCGGGCGCCGGCGGAAGTTGTCGGAGACCCACTTGCCGACCGAGCGGCGGACCAGCTGCTGGAGCTGGTGCGTCTCCGCGACGCCGTCCTGGGCGGCCTTGGCAAGGGCCTCGTCGATCTTCGGGATCACGGCGGCGAAGTCCGAGTCGTCGATGCCGGAGCCCCGGGCCTGGATGTGCGGCCCGCCGACGATCTTGCCGGTGCTGGAGTCCACGACCAGGAACACCGAGATGATGCCCTCGTCGCCGAGGATGCGGCGGTCCTTGAGGGAGGACTCGGTGACGTCGCCGACCGAGAGGCCGTCGACGTACACATAGCCCGCCTGCACCTTGCCGACGATCTTGGCGACGCCGTCGACCAGGTCGACGACCACGCCGTCCTCGGCGATGACGATCCGGTCCTTGGGCACACCGGTCAGCGCGCCCAGTTCGGCGTTGGCGCGCAGGTGGCGCCACTCGCCGTGCACCGGCATCAGGTTCTTCGGCTTGCAGATGTTGTAGAAGTACAGCAGCTCGCCGGCCGAGGCGTGGCCCGAGACGTGGACCTTGGCGTTGCCCTTGTGGACGACGTTGGCGCCCCAGCGGGTCAGTCCGTTGATCACGCGGTAGACCGCGTTCTCGTTGCCGGGGATCAGCGACGACGCCAGGATCACCGTGTCGCCCTGGACGATGCGGATCTGGTGGTCGCGGTTGGCCATCCGGGACAGCGCCGCCATCGGCTCGCCCTGGGAGCCCGTGCAGACCAGCACGACCTCGTCGTCCGGCAGGTCGTCGAGGGCCTTGACGTCCACGACCAGCCCGGCCGGGACCTTCAGATAGCCCAGCTCACGGGCGATGCCCATGTTGCGGACCATCGAGCGGCCGACGAAGGCGACCCGGCGGCCGTACTCGTGTGCCGCGTCGAGGATCTGCTGGATGCGGTGCACGTGGCTGGCGAAGCTGGCCACGATGATGCGCTTCTGTGCGCTCGCGAAGACCTGGCGCAGCACGTTGGAGATGTCGCGCTCGGGCGGGACGAAGCCCGGGACCTCGGCGTTCGTGGAGTCGGACAGCAGGAGGTCGATGCCCTCCTCGCCCAGCTTCGCGAACGTCGGGAGGTCGGTGAGGCGGCGGTCCAGCGGGAGCTGGTCCATCTTGAAGTCGCCGGTGTGCACGACCATGCCCGCGGGGGTGCGGACGGCGACCGCGAGGGCGTCCGGGATGGAGTGGTTGACCGCGACGAATTCGCAGCTGAAGGGCCCGATGCCCTCCGTGTCGCCTTCCTTGACCTCCAGCGTGTACGGCCGGATGCGGTGCTCCTGGAGCTTCGCCTCGATGAGGGCGAGGGTCAGCTTGGAGCCGATCAGCGGGATGTCCGGCTTCTCGCGCAGGAGGTAGGGGACGCCGCCGATGTGGTCCTCGTGGCCGTGCGTGAGCACGATGCCGTCGATGTCGTCGAGGCGGTCCCTGACGGACGAGAAGTCCGGCAGGATCAGGTCGATTCCGGGCTGCTCCTCCTCAGGGAAAAGCACTCCGCAGTCGACGATCAGCAGCCGGCCTCCGTACTCGAAGACCGTCATGTTGCGGCCGATCTCGCCCAGGCCGCCGAGGGGGGTGACGCGCAGGCCGCCCTTGGGAAGCTTCGGGGGCGCGCCGAGTTCAGGATGCGGATGACTCAAAAGACTCTCCTCACCACACGCGCCACGTCGCCCTGAGGCACACGTGGCGCGCATGACATTCGTGCACTTGCGATTTGGCGGTTGTTTTCCGTGTTCAGTTGTGAAGTCTGTGGTTACAGCTGTACCCCGCCGGCGGCGAGATCGCGCTTGAGCTGCTCCGTCTCCTCCGCGGACAGTTCCACGAGCGGCAGGCGCAGCGGGCCGGCGGGCAGGCCCTGGAGGCCGAGCGCGGCCTTGGTCGTGATGACGCCCTGGGTGCGGAACATGCCGGTGAAGACCGGCAGCAGCTTCTGGTGGATCTCGGTGGCCTTGGTGACGTCACCGTGCAGATGGGCGTCGAGGAGGGCGCGCAGCTCCGGTGTGACGACGTGGCCCACGACCGAGACGAAACCGACGGCGCCCACGGACAGCAGCGGGAGGTTGAGCATGTCGTCGCCGCTGTACCACGCGAGGTCGGAGCGGGCGATGGCCCAGCTGGCGCGGCCGAGGTCGCCCTTGGCGTCCTTGTTGGCGACGATGCGCGGGTGCTCGGCCAGGCGCACCATGGTCTCGGTGTTGATCGGGACGCCGCTGCGGCCGGGGATGTCGTAGAGCATGACCGGCAGGTCGGTGGCGTCCGCGATGGCGGTGAAGTGCCGGAAGAGACCTTCCTGCGGGGGCTTGCTGTAGTACGGCGTGACGGCGAGCAGGCCGTGGGCGCCGGCGTCGCGCGCGGCGCGCGCCAGCTCCAGGCTGTGATCGGTGTCGTTGGTGCCGGCTCCGGCCACCACGAAGGCCCGGTCTCCGACCGCGTCCACCACGGCCCGGACCAGCCGGGCTTTCTCCGCATCACTGGTGGTCGGGGACTCGCCGGTGGTGCCGTTGACGACGAGGCCGTCGTTGCCGGAGTCCACCAGGTGCGCGGCGAGCTGCTGCGCGCCGTCGAGATCGAGAGCGCCATCCGCCGTGAACGGCGTGACCATGGCGGTCAGCACCCGCCCGAAGGGGGTCTGCGGTGTGGAAGTCGGAGCCATGGGTCCCACGCTACTCGTAGCGCACCTCGGGTCGCGCCCCTGGGGAGCAGGGAGGTGGACTCCGGCACTGCTTGCTCGGGGGTTCAAGCAGTGCCGGGTCCGTTTCTTCAGCGTAGATGAACTTCTCAAAATGCCGCAATACGGACACTTGGCACGTCTGTGCGGTCCGGTACGGCCGCGGAGGGCGGCGGCCGGTCCGCCGGGCGATCGGCCGGGCCGCCCCCGGGTCGCCGCCTTACGGGGCGATACGGCCGTTGGCGTTGAACGCGGCGTGCGTGAGCGGCATCAGGCGGGCCCAGTGGGCCTCCATCTGCTCGCCGACCATCTCGATCTCGCGCTGCGGGAAGGACGGCACGGCCGCCAGCTCGTGCTGCGTGCGCAGGCCCAGGAAGTGCATGAGCGAACGGGCGTTGCACGTCGCGTACATGGAGGAGAACAGGCCGACGGGCAGGACCGAGCGGGCGACCTCACGGGCCACGCCTGCGGCCAGCATCTCCTGGTAGGCGGCGTACGCCTGGCGGTAGGAGTCCTCCATGGTCTTGGCGGCCAGCTCGTGCTGCTCGGGGGTGCCCTCGACGAACTCGTACTTGCCGGGGCGGCCCTGCTGGACCAGCTTGCGGGACGCACCGGGCACGTAGAAGACCGGCTCCAGCTGCCGGTAGCGGCCGGACTCCTCGTTGTACGACCAGCCGACGCGGTGCCGCATGAACTCGCGGAAGACGAAGATCGGCGCGCTGATGAAGAAGGTCATCGAGTTGTGCTCGAAGGGGCTGCCGTGCCGGTCCCGCATCAGGAAGTTGATCAGGCCCTTGGAGCGCTCGGGGTCCTTCTGCAGCTCCTCCAGCGACTGCTCGCCGGCGGTGGAGACGCGGGCCGCCCACAGCACGTCGCTGTCCGCGGCGCTGTGCTTGACCAGCTCGACCGTCACCTCGCTCCGGAAGCTCGGAGCGGTGCCTTCGGAGCTTTCGACGCTCTCGGCGGGGGTAGGGGACACCAGCGGTTCCTTCCGTTCATTCCACGTGGCGGCCCCAGCCTACGGCCCGCCACCGACAGTCCCGGAATTGCGGCGGGATACCGCGTACCGTACAAAAACGGACAGTCTTCGGTCCGGCCCGTACCGCGGTTGATATTTTTCACAGAAGTTGCGGAAAACGGGCACCAAACGGACGCGACAGTCGTCTAACCCTGTGACAGTGCCCACTTCGAGGTTCCAAGGAGAGCCCGCTCATGTTCCGCCGGCGAGAGCCCGTGCCGTTCGCCTTCGTCGCCGAGGCCGACCGGTTCCGCAGCAATGTCGCGCCCCCGCCCCGAGAACGCGTCAGCCGTGCCCAGCTCGCGGGCCGCTCACTGATCGGCCTGACGGTTGTCGGCGGTCTCGCCGGCGCCCTGCTGCTCGGCGTCCCGGCGCTCCAGCAGGAGACCGCCGGTGTCGGCACGCACCAGTCCGAGGCGGCGCACGGCCGCTGACCCGGCCGGGCGGCACGCGCGGCGACACCGCGCGTGCCGCCGGGCACGGAGTGGTTCCGTCCCTTCGGGCCCGATAACCTCACCGGTCACAGCCTTTCGTGTGCCCGGAATGAGGATCCGCCGTGCCCCTGACCTTCCTGACGGCCGACCGCGACCTCGACGACCAGGCCGCCGAGGCGGCCCCGCTGCCCCATGCCGGGGCCGACCACTGGCGCCGTCCCTACCGTCCGGGCCCCGGACGGGTGGGGGCGGCGGCCGTGTTTCTGCTGCTGGCCTCGTTCGTCCTGCTGTCGGCCGTGATCATCGTCGCCGCGGGCGCGCTGCCCGCCGCCCTGGTCTGTGCCGGGGTCGCGCTCCTGATCATCGCGCTGGCGGTGCGCTTCCTGCGGGTGGGCATGTGGGTGAGCGCCCACGGCCTGCGGCAGGTGGAGCCGCTGCGTACGACGACGCTGCGCTGGAGCGAGGTCGCCACCGTCCGTACGGTCCAGCGGCCGGTCCGCTGGCTGGGCCTGCCGCGGACGGTGCAGGGTCAGGCGCTGGTCGTCGAACGGCGGGGCGGCGGCCCGCTGCGCACGCTCGTCACGGACCACAGCGGTGACTTCCTGGGGCGCCCCGAGGCGTTCGAGCGGGCCGCGGACGTGCTGGAGGCGTGGGCGGCCGAGTACCGCCGGTGAACACGGGACGGGGCCGGCTCCTGGTCGGAACCGGCCCCGGTGAACCTGCGCGCCGTACGGCTCAGACGCGTACCGGCTTGCCGTCGTGCAGGGCGATGGCGCGCTGCATCGCCTTGCGGGCCCGCGGGGTGTCCCGCGCGTCGTGATAGGCGACGGCCAGCCGGAACCAGCTGCGCCAGTCGTCCGGTGCCTGCTCCGTCTCGGCGCGGCGCCGGTCGAAGACCTCGTCGGCGGAGTCCCGGTCGATGCGGCCGCCCGGGGTGCGCTTGAGTTCGTCGACCGGCAGCCCGCCCTCGGCCTCCAGTTCGCGGGCCAGGCGGCCGGCCTTGCGCGCGAACTGGGTGGTGTGCCAGAGGAACCACAGTCCGATGAACGGCAGGATCAGGACGGCGACGCCGAACACGACGGTCAGCGCGGTGCCCTGCTCGATGAGCAGGACGCCGCGGCTGCCGACGAGGACGAAGTAGACGACCAGGATCGCCGCGAGGACGCAGTAGGTGATCTTTGCTCGCACGGTCGGTCCCCGTCAGTCCAGGTCGAGGAAGTTCTCCAGGCCCACGGTCAGGCCGGGAGTCGCCACCACGCGGCGCGCGCCGAGCAGGATGCCCGGCATGAAGCTGCTGTGGTGGAGCGAGTCGTGGCGGATGGTGAGGGTCTCCCCCACCCCGCCGAGCAGCACCTCCTGGTGGGCCAGGAGGCCGCGCAGCCGTACGGAGTGGACGGGGATGCCGTCCACGTCCGCACCGCGGGCGCCGTCGAGCGCGCTGCTCGTGGCGTCCGGCTGCGGCGGGCAGTCGGCGGCCGCGCGGGCCTCGGCGATGAGCTTGGCCGTACGGGCCGCGGTGCCCGAGGGGGCGTCGGCCTTGTTCGGGTGGTGCAGCTCGATCACCTCGGCCGACTCGAAGAACCGGGCCGCCTGCTGCGCGAACCGCATGGTCAGCACCGCGCCGAGGGAGAAGTTCGGGGCGATGAGCACGCCTGTACGGGGCGACGCGTCGAGCCACCCGCGCAGCTGCGCGAGGCGCTCGTCGGTCCAGCCGGTGGTGCCGACGACGCCGTGGATGCCGTTGCGGACGCAGAAGCCGAGGTTGTCCATGACCGCGTCGGGGTGGGTCAGCTCGACCGCCACCTGCGCCCCCGC
Source organism: Streptomyces sp. NPDC018019 (assembly GCF_044327805.1). NCBI lineage: Bacteria > Bacillati > Actinomycetota > Actinomycetes > Kitasatosporales > Streptomycetaceae > Streptomyces > Streptomyces sp. NPDC018019. Next base: position 6,336 of record NZ_JBIRGD010000016.1, read on the forward strand.
CTCGGTCAGGGTCTCCAGTTCGTCGCCCCGGCCGAGGGCGGCGACCAGCTCCATGTCCTCGGCGGCCTCGACCGCCCGTACGGCCTCGGAGCCGATCCGCCCCGTGGCCCCGATGACCGCCACGCGCAGCTTGCTCATCGTTTCCCGCTCTCTCTTCCTGTAGCCCTGGTCCGCCCGACGGGCAGGTCAGGCGACCGCGTCGTGCAGCCGCTGCGCCTGCCGGTCCTTCAGCGGGCCGATCACGGACAGCGAGGGACGCTGCCCCAGTACATCGCGTGCCAGTTCCCGGACCTCGTCCGGGGTGACCGCCGCTATCCGCGCCAGCATGTCGTCGACCGACATCTGGGCGCCCCAGCACAGCTCGCTCTTGCCGATGCGGTTCATCAGCGCGCCGGTGTCCTCCAGGCCGAGCACCGTCGAACCGCGCAGCTGCCCGATCGCGCGGCGGATCTCGTCGTCGGTCAGGCCCTCGGACGCCACCTGGTCGAGCTGGTCGCGGCAGATCTTCAGGACGTCGTCCACCTGGCTGGGGCGGCAGCCCGCGTACACGCCGAACAGGCCGCAGTCGGCGTATCCGGAGGTGTAGGAGTACACGCTGTAGGCCAGGCCGCGCTTCTCCCGTACCTCCTGGAAGAGGCGCGAGCTCATGCCGCCGCCGAGGGCCGTGTTCAGGACGCCCATGGCCCAGCGGCGGTCGTCGGTGCGGGCCAGGCCCGGCACGCCGAGGATCACGTGGGCCTGCTCGGCCTTGCGGTTGAGCAGTTCCACGCGACCGGCCGTACGGATGGTCCGGGAGCCCTCGCGCGGGGCCGTCGGGGTGGCGTCCGTACGGTCGAGGGCACCGGCCTTCTCGAAGGCGGCGCGGACCATGCGGACGACCTTGGCGTGGTCGACGTTGCCGGCGGCGGCGACGACCAGGCGGGTCGGGTCGTAGTGCTTCTTGTAGAAGCGGCGGATGCGCTCGGGGCTGAGGGCGTTGACCGTGTCGACGGAGCCGAGGACGGGGCGGCCGAGGGGGGTGTCGCCGAGCATCGTGTGCGCGAACAGGTCGTGCACGCAGTCGCCCGGGTCGTCCTCGGTCATGGCGATCTCTTCGAGGATCACGCCGCGCTCGGCCTCGACGTCGTCCGGCTCGATCAGCGAACCGGTCAGCATGTCGCAGACCACGTCGATGGCGAGCGGCAGGTCGGTGTCCAGCACCCGCGCGTAGTAGCAGGTGTACTCCTTCGCCGTGAAGGCGTTCATCTCGCCGCCGACCTCGTCGATGGCGGCGGAGATGTCCAGCGCGCTGCGCTTCCTGGTGCCCTTGAAGAGCAGGTGCTCCAGGTAGTGGGTGGCGCCGTTCAGCGAAGGGGTTTCGTCGCGGGAGCCGACGTGCGCCCAGATGCCGAACGTCACGGAGCGTACGGACGGCAGGGTCTCGGTGACCACGCGCAGGCCGCCGGGCAGGACCGTCTTGCGGACCGTGCCGGCGCCGTTGGTGCCCTTGAGAAGCGTTTGGGTACGGGCGACGGCCCGCCCCTCCGAAGAGGTGCGGGCCGTCGTCCGTGAGCTACGGGACGTCACTTGGCGGCGTCGTCCTTCGCGTCGTCGTCTTCACCCTCGATGACCGGGGCCAGCGACAGCTTGCCGCGCTGGTCGATCTCGGCGATCTCCACCTGGACCTTGGCGCCCACGGCGAGCACGTCCTCGACGTTCTCCACGCGCTTGCCGCCGGCCAGCTTGCGGATCTGCGAGATGTGCAGCAGACCGTCCTTGCCCGGGAGCAGGGAGACGAACGCACCGAAGGTGGTGGTCTTGACGACCGTGCCCAGGTAGCGCTCGCCGACCTCCGGCATGGTCGGGTTGGCGATGCCGTTGATCGTGGCGCGGGCGGCCTCGGCGGCCGGGCCGTCGGCGGCACCGATGTAGATGGTGCCGTCGTCCTCGATCGTGATGTCGGCGCCGGTGTCCTCCTGGATCTGGTTGATCATCTTGCCCTTGGGGCCGATGACCTCACCGATCTTGTCCACCGGGATCTTGACGGTGATGATGCGCGGCGCGTTCGGGGACATCTCGTCCGGAACGTCGATCGCCTCGTTCATCACGTCGAGGATGTGCAGACGGGCGTCGCGGGCCTGCTTGAGGGCCGCGGCCAGCACGGAGGCCGGGATGCCGTCCAGCTTGGTGTCCAGCTGCAGGGCGGTGACGAACTGCTTCGTACCGGCGACCTTGAAGTCCATGTCGCCGAACGCGTCCTCCGCACCGAGGATGTCGGTGAGGGTGACGTAGTGCGTCTTGCCGTCGATCTCCTGGGAGATCAGGCCCATGGCGATACCGGCGACCGGGGCCTTGAGGGGCACACCGGCGTTCAGCAGCGACATGGTCGAGGCGCAGACCGAACCCATCGAGGTGGAGCCGTTGGAGCCGAGCGCCTCGGAGACCTGGCGGATGGCGTACGGGAACTCCTCGCGCGTCGGCAGCACCGGCACCAGCGCGCGCTCGGCGAGCGCGCCGTGGCCGATCTCGCGGCGCTTGGGCGAGCCCACGCGGCCGGTCTCACCGGTGGAGTACGGCGGGAAGTTGTAGTTGTGCATGTAGCGCTTGCGGGTCACCGGGGAGAGGGTGTCCAGCTGCTGCTCCATGCGGAGCATGTTCAGGGTGGTGACGCCCAGGATCTGGGTCTCGCCACGCTCGAACAGGGCCGAGCCGTGCACCCGCGGGATGGCCTCGACCTCGGCGGCGAGCGTACGGATGTCCGTCACGCCACGGCCGTCGATGCGGACCTTCTCCTTGATGACGCGCTCGCGCACCAGGCTCTTGGTCAGCGACCGGTAGGCGGCGGAGATCTCCTTCTCGCGGCCCTCGAACTGCGGCAGCAGCTTCTCGGCGGCGAGCGCCTTGACGCGGTCCAGCTCGGCCTCGCGCTCCTGCTTGCCGGCGATGGTCAGCGCCTGGGCCAGCTCACCGCGGACGGCCTCGGTCAGCGCCTCCAGGACGTCGTCCTGGTAGTCGAGGAAGATCGGGAACTCGCCGACCGGCTTCGCGGCCTTGGCGGCCAGGTCCGACTGGGCCTTGCACAGCACCTTGATGAAGGGCTTGGCGGCCTCCAGACCGGCGGCGACGACCTCCTCGGTGGGGGCCTCGGCGCCGTCCTTGACCAGCTGGATGGTCTTCTCGGTGGCCTCGGCCTCGACCATCATGATCGCGACGTCGCCGTCCGGCAGGACACGGCCGGCCACGACCATGTCGAAGACCGCGTTCTCCAGCTCGGAGTGGGTCGGGAACGCCACCCACTGGCCGTTGATCAGGGCGACGCGGGTGCCGCCGATCGGGCCGGAGAAGGGCAGGCCGGCCAGCTGCGTGGAGCAGGAGGCGGCGTTGATGGCGACCACGTCGTAGAGGTGATCGGGGTTGAGCGCCATGATCGTCTCGACGATCTGGATCTCGTTGCGCAGGCCCTTCTTGAAGGAGGGGCGCAGCGGCCGGTCGATCAGGCGGCAGGTGAGGATCGCGTCCTCGGAGGGCCGGCCCTCACGGCGGAAGAAGGAGCCGGGGATCTTCCCGGCGGCGTACATCCGCTCCTCGACGTCCACGGTCAGCGGGAAGAAGTCCAGCTGGTCCTTGGGGTTCTTCGAAGCGGTGGTGGCCGACAGCACCATGGTGTCGTCGTCCAGGTACGCGACGGCGGAGCCGGCGGCCTGCTTGGCCAGGCGGCCCGTCTCGAAGCGGATGGTGCGGGTGCCGAAGGAACCGTTGTCGATGACGGCTTCGGCGTAGTGGGTCTCGTTCTCCACCAGGGATATCTCCTCGTCTGCGTCCACCGCCCGTGTGGCGGCGGACCTTCTTCGGTGGAGCGCCGGGGTTGCGGGCCGGTCTTCGATCGAAGCACCCGGATACAGGGCCGCGCGGTCGTCCGCGCGCCATCCGGGGGCCACTACCGAGGACCGGCGGCTGAAGGGCGCCCCACCTCGTTCGCTATGGCGTTATGGGACCAGACTACAAAGCTCCGGTCCACCGGACAGTGGACCGGGCGTCCGGTGCGTACGGCAAAGGGAGCGGCCCCCGGGTGTGGGAACCGCTCCCTTCACGATGTCTTACTTGGCGCCCGCCGCGCCGCGGCGGATGCCCAGGCGCTCGACCAGCGCGCGGAAGCGCGTGATGTCCTTCTTCGCCAGGTACTGGAGCAGGCGGCGGCGCTGGCCGACCAGCAGCAGCAGACCACGGCGGGAGTGGTGGTCGTGCTTGTGGGTCTTCAGGTGCTCGGTCAGGTCCGAGATACGGCGGGAGAGCAGCGCGACCTGGACCTCGGGGGAGCCGGTGTCGCCCTCCTTGGTGGCGAACTCGGCCATGATCTGCTTCTTCGTGGCGGCGTCGAGCGACACGCGTACTCCTCGGGTGTTCTGGGTCTGCGAGCGCCCCTGGATCGTCTTCACAGGGGATCTTCGATGACTCGGCAAGGACCGTCACCCAGAGTACCAGCTGAAAACGGCCCCCCTGACCGGTCGGTCAGGGGGGCCGTGCGGACGGGTGACCCCGCGTGGTGCGGGGATCATCCGTCCGGGCAGCTTTTCCGGAGCGCTACGAGGAGCTGGTCAGGCCGCGCACGGTGCCGTACACGTCCAGTACCGCCAGGCACAGCGGCACCAGCGACAGCAGGACGACACCGTCGAAGATGTCGAAGACACGGCCCCAGAAGGGGGTGACGCCCTTGCGCGGGACGATGAGACCCACACCGACCAGGACGGCGGCGCCGGCCGCGATGCTGCTGGAGAACCAGACGGTACGGATGTTCAGCGGACCGGAGTCCCCGAAGCGCGCGAGGTCGGTGAGGATGTCGACCGGCGGGTGCAGCGCGATGCCCAGGATGAGCAGCACGATCGTCAGGATGCCGGCGACGGTCAGGCAGGCGACCTGCGCGGTGTAGTCGAAGAGCCGGGCCCGCAGCATGATCGTGATGCCCGCGGCCAGCGCCAGCAGCTGCGCCCAGCTGTTGTCGGAGAAACCGAGGACGACGCCGGCGGCGCCGACGACCAGGGCGGAGCAGCCCGCGACCAGGCCGAGCAGCAGTTCGTGGCCGCGCTTGGCCTGGTTGCCGATCTTGACGAAGTCGACCGACTCGGTCACGGCGTTCTGGTCGCCGTCGTGCGGGCCCTTGGCGATCTGGTCGGGCGACTTGTAGCCGATGGGCAGCCGGGCGAAGCGGGAGGACAGGCCGGGCAGCCAGGCGACGACGGCGATGGCGACGACGGCGGTGACCGCGGCGACCTCGCGCGGCTCGGCCTCGGTGAGGATGGACGCGAAGACCGCGAGGGTGCCGATGCTGGCCAGGAAGGCGGCGGCCACGAAGGGCGCGTCGCCGCGCGGCAGCAGCACCACGAGCAGGACGGACGCGATCAGCACGGTCACGCAGCCGACCAGGAACTGCAGGCGCCCCGGGCCCTCGCCGTCGGCCACCGGCATGATGCCGGAGCCGGCGAGCAGCAGGTGCGGCAGCGAGGCCAGGCCCAGCGCGATGGAGGAGGCGTGGTCGTCGTAGACCCGGGCCCGTACGCCGGACAGGGCAACCAGGACGATGCCGGTGACGCCCGCGATGATGCCGGGCAGGCGGTGCATGTCGCGGTCGACCGGGTTCGAGAACCACAGGGCGAACGCCATCATGACGAGCAGCAGCACGCCGGCGGTGAGGCCGACGATGTTCATCAGGTCGTCGCTCCAGCGGTTGCGGTTGCGCTTGACCGCGGAGGCGACGGCGTCCGAGACGTCGTCGAAGACGGGCAGCGGCAGCGACTCGGCGAACGGCCGCAGCAGGAGCAGGTCGCCGTCCAGGATGCGCTGCTGGGCGAGCGACTGGCCCGCGTCCAGGACCGTGCCGTCGCGGCGCACCAGGTGGTATCCGGTGGGGGCGCCCTCCGCCTGGGACTGGCCGGAGAGCCGCAGGATCTCCGGATAAATATCGACGAGTGCGACATCCTCCGGCAGTGCCACGTCGATCCGTGCGTCCGGCGCGGCGACTGTGACCCGGCAGAAGCCGGTGCCTGTAGTCGTGCTCACCTGGCGGTTCCCCCTATCCGTTGGGCAGTTTGTCGCGTGCGTGCCTTATATATGGGGCGCCGTCACCGTGCCTTATATATAGGGACGCCGTAACGGGACCCGGGGCGCGCACGCGAGGCGTCAGCGTACCCCCCAATTAGGGCGCCGCCCCACCCGCCCCGGCACTTGACCGTTAACAGTAGGATCAACGCCTGCGTCGGGCCATGGACTTGGTCCGGGGGACCGTCGAACCAACGGGGGCGGTCCGAGACTGCGAGATGCATGAAGGACTGATGCCTCGGTGAGCGTTGTCATCGTCAAGCGCCCGCCCCGCGCGCTTCCACCCGAAATCCCCGGAGAGGAGTTGACGCTCGAAGCTCCCCCGGAGCTGCCTCGCGAGGGCGAGGACAACATGCTGATGAACCTCATGCCGATGATGGGCATGGCGGGTTCGGCGGGTTTCTTGTTCATGGGCACCCAGCCGTTCATGAAGATCATGGGTGGCGTGATGGTGGTTTCCACCCTCGCGATGGCTATTGTCCAGATCGTCAAGGCCCGGCAGGGGCCTTCCGGGCAAATGCTCCAGGAGCGCCAGGATTACCTCAAATACCTGGCACAGAAGCGAAAGGAAGTACGGCGTACCGCACGCAAACAGCGTGACGCGCAGCTTTTCGTGCACCCCGATCCGGGCCAATTGTGGTCGATCGTCGCCGAGGGCAAACGCGTTTGGGAACGCCGGACGTCCGACCCGGACTTCGCGCAGGTGCGCATGGGGCTGGGGCCGCAGCAGCTGGCGACGCCCCTGAAGGCTCCGGAGACCGCGCCGGTCGACGAGCTGGAGCCGCTCACCGCGCACGCGATGAAGGAATTCCTCGACAAGCACGGGTATTTGGACTCGCTGCCGCTCGCCGTCTCGCTGCGCGCCTTCTACCACCTGACGGTCTCGGGCGACCCGGACACCGTGTACGGGTCCGCGCGCGCCATCATCGCGCAGCTGTGCACCCTGCACTCGCCGGAGGACCTGGTGGTCGCCGTGGTGGCCGCGCCGGGCGCGCAGGCCGAGTGGGAGTGGACCAAGTGGCTGCCGCACGTCCAGGACAAGACCACCGACGGCGCCGGCACCCGGCGGCTGGTGGTCGGTGACCTGGGCGAGATCGAGGAACTGCTCGCCGACGAGCTGGAGGGCCGCGGCCGGTTCAACCCGCAGGGCACGCCGGTCACCGACACCCCGCACGTGGTGATCGTGCTGGACGCCGGCGAGGTGCCGGTGGACTCGGTGATCGCCGGGGCCGAGGGCCTGCAGGGCGTGACGATCCTGGAGGTCGTGCCGGGCGACCTGGACGAGATCCGGGGCGGCCTGGCCGTACAGGTGTGGCCGGGCAAGCTGGTGCTGGAGTCGGCCAGCGGCGCGGTCTACAACGGCGTCGTGGACACCCTGTCGGTCTCCGAGGCGGAGGCGCTGGCGCGCCAGCTCGCGCCGCTGCGGGCCGGCTCGGGCGCCGACGGCGAGGAGCCGCTGCTGTCCAACCTGGACTTCACGGACCTGATGAACATCGGCGACGCCGGCTCGGTGGACGTCTCGCGCACCTGGCGCCCGCGCACGCTGCACGAGCGGCTGCGGGTGCCGATCGGTGTCGACAAGGACGGCCAGCCCGTCATGCTGGACATCAAGGAGGCCTCGCAGGAGGGCATGGGCCCGCACGGCCTGTGCGTCGGCGCGACCGGTTCCGGCAAGTCCGAGGTGCTGCGCACGCTGGTGCTCGCGCTGGCGGTCACCCACTCCTCGGAGACGCTCAACTTCATCCTCGCGGACTTCAAGGGCGGCGCCACCTTCACCGGCATGTCCGACATGCCGCACGTGGCGGCGGTCATCACCAACCTGGCCGACGACGTCAGCCTGATCGACCGCATGCGCGACGCGATCACCGGTGAGCTGCAGCGCCGTCAGGAGCTGCTGCGGTCGGCGGGCAACTACGCCAACATCACCGACTACGAGAAGGCCCGCGCGGCCGGCGCCCCGCTGGACCCGCTGCCCTCGCTGGTGATGGTGCTCGACGAGTTCTCCGAGCTGCTGACCGCCAAGCCGGACTTCATCGACATGTTCATCCAGATCGGCCGGATCGGCCGTTCGATGGGTGTGCACATGCTGCTCGCCTCGCAGCGCCTGGAAGAGGGCAAGCTGCGCGGTCTGGACACGTTCCTGTCGTACCGGCTGGGTCTGCGGACGTTCTCCGCCGCCGAGTCCCGTACGGCGATCGGCGTGCCGGACGCCTACCACCTGCCCAATGTGCCCGGTTCCGGCATCCTGAAGTACGACACCGAGACGATGGTGCAGTTCAAGGCCGCGTACGTCTCCGGTCCGTACCGCGGGCCGGGGGCCGCCGGGGGCGGCGGTGGGGGCCGTACGAACCGGATGCCGGTGCCGTTCACCGCGTCGCCGGTGCTGGCGCCGATCGTTGAGGAGATCGTCGCCGAGGAGCCGTCGCTCGCCCAGCAGCAGGACGACGCGCTCGCCGACACCGTCCTGGACGTCATCGTCCAGCGGATGCAGGGGCAGGGCCCGCCGGCGCACCAGGTGTGGCTGCCGCCGCTGGACGAGTCCCCCACCGTCAACCAGCTGCTCCCGGCACTCGCGGTCACGCCCGAGCGGGGCGTGCACGCCCCGGAGTACACGGCGCTCGGCAAGCTGGTCGTGCCGGTCGCGCTCGTGGACAAGCCGTTCGAGCAGCGGCGTGACGTGATGTACCTGGACTTCTCCGCGGGCGCCGGTCACGGCCTGGTCGTCGGTGGTCCGCAGTCCGGCAAGTCGACGCTGATCCGGTCCGCCATGGCGGGCTTCGCGCTCACCCACACCCCGGCCGAGGTGCAGTTCTACTGCCTCGACTTCGGTGGCGGCGGCATGCTGGCCCTGGAGGACCTGCCGCACGTCGGCGGTGTCGCCTCCCGCCTGGACGCGGAGAAGGTGCGCCGTACGGTCGCCGAGGTCGTCGGCATCCTCAACGAGCGCGAGGAGTTCTTCCGGGCGAACACCATCGACTCCATGGGCACGTACCGCCAGCGGCGGGCCGCGGGCGCGTTCCCGGACCAGAAGTGGGGCGACGTCTTCCTCGTCATCGACGGCTGGGGGACGTTCAAGACCGACTACGAGCAGCTCGACCCGGTCATCCTGGACATCGCCAGCCGCGGTCTGGGCTTCGGCATCCACCTGATCCTGGGCGCCTCCCGGTACACCGAGGTGCGGCCGGCGCTGCGCGACCAGCTGCTGAACCGCGTCGAGCTGCGGCTCGGCGACCCGATGGAGTCGGAGTTCGACCGCAAGCGCGCGGAGAACGTGCCGATGGGCCGCCCCGGCCGCGGCCTGTCGCCGGAGAAGCTGGACTACCTGGCGGCGCTGCCCCGTATCGACGGCGTCCAGGACGCGGAGAGCCTCAGTGACGGCATGGCGCACCTGGTGGCCACCGTCAAGGAGCACTGGCAGGGCGAACCCGCCCCGAAGGTGCGGATGCTGCCGACGCTGCTGCCGGCGAGCGACCTGCCCAAGGGCGGCGACTACCCGGAGTACGGCATCGCGATCGGTGTCGACGAGACGACGCTGTCGCCGGCGTTCATCGACTTCGAGACCGACCCGCTGCTGGTCATCTACGGCGAGAGCGAGTCCGGCAAGTCCTCGCTGCTGCGGCTGATCGCCAAGCAGATCGCGGAGCGCTACACCTCCGACAAGGCGCTGATGGTGGTCTCCGACTACCGGCGCGCGCTGCTCGGCGAGATCCCCGAGAGCCACATGTACAAGTACTGTGCCGCGGGGCCGCAGCTCCAGGAGGTCATCACCGGGCTCGCCGGTTCCCTGGGCCGCCGGATGCCGGGGCCGGACGTCACGCCGGAGCAGCTGCGCAACCGCAGCTGGTACGACCTGCCGGACGCGTTCGTGATCGTGGACGACTACGACCTGGTGGCGACCAGCAGCGGCAACCCGCTGCAGCCGCTGCTGGAGTACCTGCCGTTCGCCCGCGACCTGGGCCTGCGTCTGATCCTGGCGCGCAGCTCGTCGGGTGCGGGACGGTCCTCGTTCGAGCCCGTGATGCAGCGCACGAAGGAGCTGGGCGCCCAGGGTCTGATCCTTTCGGGTGACCCGGGCGAGGGGCCGCTGATGGGCAACATCAAGGCGACCAGCCTGACGCCGGGGCGCGCGCAGTTCATCACGCGCAAGCGCGGGGCGCAGCTGGTGCAGACCGGCTGGCTGCCGGCGCACAGCGGCTGAGATCCGGTGCGGCGGCTCCGGGCCGCCGGTGAGAAGAAGACGGTGGGGCGCTCCTCCTTCGGGAGGGGCGCCCCACCGGCGTTCGGGACGGGCCGTCGGCGCTTCGTGCGGGGCTCAGCCGAAGGCGCCGTGGCGGCGCACGTCGGGAGACGGGTCCTTGGTGGCGGGCTGCCGGGCGTCCGGGGCCTCGGGGGTGTCCTTTCCGGTCCCTGCGGCTGAGCCCTCACTGGTCGGCGGGGGCGAGCCGGGAGCGGCGGGAGACGTGGCACCGGCGGAGGTGGTGGCGTCGGAGGAGGCGGCCGGTTTCGCCGGACGCCGGGCCGGTGCCTCCGGCGTCGCGTCCGCAGCAACCGCCTCGGCCGCGTGCGCCCCCGTACGTACGCCCTTGGCCACCCCCGCACCACCCCGCGCGCGCTTCGCGTCACCGGCCTGCGGCGGTCCGAAGGGGTCGGGCCCCTGAGGAGCGCCGGAGGTCTCCCAGTGTGCGGTCACCGGGGGCCGTCGGCCCTGGCCGCCGCCCCTGCCGCCCTTGCCGCGGAAGGCGCCGCCCAGCGACGTGGCCAGCTGGCCCAGGGCCATGAAGCCGTACGCGGTCTGTGTACCGGACGCCCCGGAACCGTCGTCCTGGGAAGCGGCCGGCGCGGAGTCGTGCGCTCCGGAGTCCGCGCCCGCGTGTGCCTCCTTGCCCTGGGAGGCGGCGCTCTCCAGGTCGGCGGCGGCCAGTTCGAAGACCGGCAGCGTCTCGTCGACGGACCGCTTGAGGCGGTGCCACTCCGCCGCGAACGCCTCGCCCGCCGGCCCCTGCCAGTTGGCCGCCGCGGCCGTGCCCACGTGCCGGTCCAGGTCCCGTACGAGGCCGCCCAGGTGCGTGCCCATGTCCCGCCATCCGGCCGCCGCCTCGTGCAGGGCCTCGGGGTTGCGCCGCTCGGTCACCGGACCTCCCGGATCGTCTCGGCCAGCTCGGTCTCGGCCGCCTCGGTGGACACGGCGGTCTCCCTGATGCCGCCGGCGACCTCCGCCAGCCGCTCCCGCAGCTGTTCGAGGGCGCGCTCGGCCTGCTCGTACAGCTCCAGGTACGGCCCGGCCGCTGCACGCGAGCCGAACCCGTCGCATAGCGCCTCGGCGTCGGTGCGCCGTCTGAAAGCGGTCAGCTGCCGGCCCAGGTCGTCCGCGGATATCTCGAACTGCGTACCGAGCTTGTGCAGCTCCTCGGTACTGATCCGGACCTCGTCTGACATCTTTTCTCCCCGAATTGTTTGGCGCAGCTCGATGACGCAGCTCGAATGACGCGGTTCGAATGGCGCGGCGACCTGCCGGACAAGGCCCCAGGTCTAGCACACCCGGATAGCCGCCCACCGCCGTGCGGGATGCGGTGGGACGGCATCGCGGGGAGGGAAAAGGGACCAATATCCCGCAATGCCAACAAGCCTCCTTGACGAGCCGTTCGGATCCGTCATTAGACTCTTGACGCCGGTGCAGCACACGCGGTTGCTGTACCACCGAGTTCACCGGGGGCAGAAGACATGAGCGGTATGAGCGGCACGGGCGACGAGCGGCAGATCCAGGACGAGGATCTGATGGACGTGGCCCACGATCGCGAGCAGGCGCACCGGCTGCGCAAGGCCCTGCAGACACTGGCCACCAACCCCAATGTCGGCGGAAAGCTCCAGGAGATGGCCAAGGAGGTGCTCTCCGGGCGGATCGGCATGAAGGACGCCATCCAGTCCGAGGAGTACATGGGCGCGATCGGCGACCGTATGAACGAAATGCGACGGGCCGCCGAGAACCAGACCCAGGCCGAGCGGGAGGCGTCCCGCGAGCAGTTCGCGAAGTGGCAGAAGGAGCAGGAGGAGAAGGAGGACCGGGAGCGCGCGGAGCGCGACGGGCCCTCGGGCGTCATCGTGACGGGGTCGCGGCGGGGCGGCCGGGGCGGCACCAGTCACCGGAACTGACCCGGGAAATCCGGCGGTTCACGGCCGGTCATGATCCACTCGCTCCCGTTCCCGGCGTCCGTACGCCGGGAACGGGATTCGGCTCACCCACGGGCTTTCGGCACCTTCGACGCCTTCGGCCCCGATTCACACCTTGTTCTCCCGCTCGTCCGTTCTCCGGCCGGCGATTGACCGCATTCATCGGTATCCGATCGGCTCGGTACGGCACTTGTCGGCTCTTCTCGGGTTCTCGACCGGCATTGCTATCGTGCGCGGTCGCGTGCCGGAGAAGCGCACGCGGGAGAGAGCGGAGCAAAATGCCACAAATTCGGGTGCTCGGCAAGGGCGCGCGGATCACGGCGGGCACCTTGTGCCTGCTTTTCCTCCTGCACACCCTCTACTGGCTGGGGCATGATCTCGTAACGACCGGTCCCGGCCTGCTGTGGGATTTGTGGACCGGCGTCGCTTCGGTGAGCAGCGGCCGTTCTCCGGGTTCCGGTGGCCTTCCGGAGGGCGCCTATCCGGCCACGACTCCGTACGAGGTGGGTCTCGCCCTCGTCCAAGGAGCCGCAGTGGTCACCGCGTTCGCCGGGAGGCGGGTGGCCGGCGGCCTGCTGGCGGTGGCGACGGTGCTGACGTTCTCCCTCCGCGTGCAGGCCATCATCAGCACCGGCAACCACACCTCGACCAACCGCTGGTTCGTCGGTCTGGAGGGCTACAGCAACGACTCGACCCTCACGGGGGTCTTCCTCTCCTCGGGCGCGCTGGTGCCGCTGACCCTCGTCGCGGGCGTCGTGCTGCTGGCCGGCATGCGCGCCTGGCCGCAGCCCGGCGCGGAATCCGGTCCGCCGCCGGCCCGGCCCGCCGGACCGGCGGGGCCGGTGGCCGCGATCGCGCTGGGCGTATCCGCGCTGATCTGGGGAATCTGGATCTGCTACCTGATGGTGCAGTCCCTCGGCAGCGAGTACGGGGCCCCGCTGGACGTCATCTTCACCGGCCGTGGCCTGCTCTTCGGCATGCTGGGCCTTGCACCCGGCTGGGCCTGGGCGACCTTCCTGCCGCTGTCCGCGGTCGGCGCGCTGCTGGCCGCCACCCGCCGGATCTCCGCGCGCGGCTTCGCCGTCGGACTGGCGTTGATGCTGCTGCCGGTCAGCTTCCTGAGCCTGTGCGCCTCCCTCCGTACCGGAACGCTCTTCGAACTGGGTGACATGGCACCGTTCGGCGCCCTGCTGAGCCGGGCGCAGATGCTGGTCCACCTGGCCGGTTCGATCGCGGTGCTCGTGTTGATGGGGCGGCGGGGGATGCCGGTCCAGCCGGGTGTCCCCGGCATGCAGGCGCCGGGGCTTCCGGGGTTCGCGGTTCCCGGGGCGCCCGGTGTGCCGGGGCCCATGGGCGGTCCCGTGTACGGGAACGCCGGCGGGCCGATGCCCGGCGCGCCGGGGCCTGTCGGCTACGGCGGCTACCAGGGGCCGCCCGTCCCTCCGGCTCCGGGCGGGTATCCGGGCCCCGGCGGGCCCCCGGCCCCCGGCGGGTATCCGCCGCCGCAGGGCGGTTTCGGTCCGCCGCCCACGGGCTGACCTGGCCCAAGGCGGGCAACGGCTGCGATGTCAGTGCCGGATCGTAGGATTCGGCCAAGTCGGAGAACGGGCACGGGCAGCGCAGGGAGCACCATCCGCGCACGCGGCACAGGCAGCGCGGACAGCGGGAACAGCACGATCAGCAGGGCAGGACGGCCGGCATGTACGTACCGGCTCCGCGGTGATCCACGACGGTGGAAGGCGAAGGATTCATGGGGGACGAGGAATTCATGACCGCCTCGGGCGAGGCGCTCGGCGGTGCGGAGGGGTATGCGCCCCACCCGCACATCGGCGGCCGCACCGCCGTGCTGCGCGCGCTCGCCGCCTGGCGCATGCAGTGGCCCGGCGCACCCCGTGTCGTCGTGCTCACCGGAAGCCCCGGCAGCGGCCGTTCGCACCTGGTGGCCGGCTTCCTCATGCTGTGCGACCCGGAGTACCGCAAGCGGCTGCCGCTGGACGACCTGGACCCGACGACCGTGCCGCCGGACCTGCCCGCGCCCGCCGTACCGGACCCCCGCGGACTGACCACGGATCAGCTCCTGTGGGCCATCGCCGACCACTACGGCCTGCGCGCCACCCGCAGCGCGGACATCGTCCCCGAACTCGCCGCCGCGCCGGAGCCGCTGACGATCGTCGTCCCGGACGTCGACCGGGCCGGGCCGGTGCGGGCCGCCGACGAGCCCGCCCGCCTCGTGCGGGAGGTGCTCAGGCCGCTCGCGGCGACCGGGACGGTGCAGCTGCTCGCCGATGTGCCGCGGGAGCTGGCCGCCGAGGTCATCGCGTCGCTGCCGGCCGGGCAGGGCCAGGTGATCGACCTGGACGAGCCGCGCTGGGCCGACCCGGCAGGGCTGGTCCTCCAGGTGGAGACGGCGCTCGACCCGGGTTCCGGGGCTCCGGCGCTGCCGTACACCGAAGATCCCGGCGCGCGCCGGGCGCTCGCCGAGGCCATTGCGGAGCGCGCCGACGGCAGCCGGCTGACCGCGCAGCTCGCCGTGCGCTGCATCCTCCTGCGGCCCGAGGGCTTCGACCCGGCCGATCCCTCGCTGCTCCCGGGCAGCGCGGGCGAGGCCCTGGACCTGCACGCACGGCGGCTGGGCGCCGATCCGCAGACGCTCCGGCTGATGCTGGCGCCGCTGGCGCTCGCCGAGGGGGACGGGCTGCCCATCGGCCTGTGGGGCCCGCTGGCGAACGCCGTCGCCGGGCGCGACATGGGCCAGGAGATCGCGGACGGGATGCTGCTCGCGGGGCCGTTCGTCGAACCGGTCGAGGTACCGGGGGCAGCGGAGGCTCCGGAGGGCGGCTCGGCTGTGACGGGCGGTGCGGCACCGGAGGGCGCGGCCGGGCCGGGCGGCGTGGCTCCGGCGCCTTCCGAGGGAGCCACTGACGGCGGCGCGGACACCGGCCGTACGCTGCTGCGTCTCGTCCACCCCGGGGTCGCCGACGCGGTACGGGCCGGTCTGGCCGACCCGCGCGACGCGCAGACGCGCATCGCCATGGCGCTGCTGGAGGCCGTTCCCCAGCAGGACTGGTCCCGGGCCGACCCGTATGTCCGCGACCACCTCGCCGCGCACACTCTGGCCGCCGGGCTGCTGCCGCAACTGCTCACCGACCCGGCTCTGTTCGCGCACGCCGACCCGGTGACGCTGCGGACGGCGGTCGAGGCGGTCCCGTACGACACCCTGGGCGCCCCGGCCCGTACGTACCTGCGCACGGCCCCGCTCCTCACCCGTACCGAAGCGCCCGTCGTCATGCGCGCGGCGCTCCTGGAGACCGCCTTCGTCGAGGACGGCCTCGGTCCGTACGCGGACGCCCTGCACGCGCTCGGTCTCGGCCTGCCGTGGCGCACGCTGTGGAGCGTGCCGCTGTCCGGTGTCACCGGCGTCACGGTCGGCACCCTGCCGCAGGCCCCGGCCGGCGGGGCGGCGCCGGGCCCGGACACCGCGCCCGGCAGCCAGGAGAGCGGTGCGGGCGCACCGGCCTCCGCCGCGCTGCCGGTCGCCGTCGTCGCCGTCCCCGAGGGCACCCCGGGTTCGCACGCCGTCCCGGCCGACGCGGCGGGGGCAGGCGGCTCCGCCGTTCTCGTCCACCAGCTGCTGGGCCCCGGGTACGTGGACACCGACCCGGCACTGGTCCTGCGCCCCTCGGCGGACGTACGGGCCGCGGCGCCGCTCGCGCTGAGCCGGGGCGCCGACTACCTCCGGGTGTGGGACCGGGAGCGTCGTACGGTGGTGGCCGCCCTGATCAGCGACACTCCCTTCACAGGGGCCGACCTGTCGCCCGAGGGCGTGCTCGCCGTCGCCACGGCGCGCGGTGTCAAGGCGCTCCGGATACCGCTGCCGGGTCCGGCCCCCGCCACGTCCGCCGCGGCCGGCGGCACCGCAGGCGCGGCGCAGGCCCCCGCCGCGCCCGACGCCGTCGTACCGGCCCCCGCCGCTCCCTCCGACCCCGTCCCCTCAGCCGACACCCCCGCCGGCCCGCACGGCCGCGAAGGAGACCGCTCGTGATCACCCAGGCGCAGGCCCAGGCCACCGCCGACCGCTGGCTCAACCCCGAGGGCCACCCGGGCCCGCCGCGCCAGGTCGGCATGGAGGAGTTCGACCTCGGCTGGGTGGTGTGGGCCGTTCCGCCGCCGCCCGAGGTCGATCCGGCGACCGGTCGGCGCCGGCCGCCGGCCGAGGTGGGCGACGCCTGCGGAGTCGTCGACCGGGCCAGCGGCGAGCTGACGGTCTGGCCGTCCGTGCCGGTCGACGAGGTCGTGCGGATGTACCGGCAGAAGCACGGCGCGGGCAGCGGCGGCGCCCCCGGGCCGACCCCTGCCGAGCCCCCGGTCACCGGCCCGGGCAACACCGCCGTCGCCACGTACAACGACCCGGCGACCGGCGAGGAGACCAGCCTCGTGCGGGTGTCCGGCCCGGGCCTGCCGCCCGCCGAGTACCAACTGGCCGAGGAGCTGCGGCGGATCGGCGTGCGCGGCGAGGACGTGAGCGCCGTCCACACCGACCTGCGCCCCGCGCTGCTGCCCGGCGGCTATACGGGCGACTTCGTCTTCCGCGCCTTCCCGAACGCCCGGTTCTCCTGCACCGAGGGGTACGGTATGGCGCCCGAGCAGCGTGCCGAGGGCGTCGCCGGGCTGCTCCGGCACGTCGAGATGATGCATCAGCTCGCGGGGCAGCAGCCGCCGCCGCGCCCCCACCGGCTGCCGGTCCCGTCGCCGGACAGCGTGCCGCGCGCCGAGCCCGTACGGGACGTGGCGCTCGGCAAGCAGC
The DNA here is from genome assembly GCF_044327805.1 of Streptomyces sp. NPDC018019. NCBI lineage: Bacteria > Bacillati > Actinomycetota > Actinomycetes > Kitasatosporales > Streptomycetaceae > Streptomyces > Streptomyces sp. NPDC018019. Next base: position 23,380 of record NZ_JBIRGD010000016.1, read on the forward strand.
TCGCCGAGGTGTTCGGCCCGCAGGGGGTGCTGCGCCCGGACGCGGACGACATCGCGGAGACCCCCCTGCCCGAAGTCGCCCGGAAGACGCTGACCTGGGCCGGACTGCCCGTCGAGGTGCCGTACTTCTTCGCCGCCGACCAGCCGGACCGGGCGCCGGCCGGCGGCCTGTTCCCGGACGCGGCGACGCATCTGCGCGCGCTCGGCACCGAGGCTTCCGAGCAGACGCTCGGAAACCTGGCGGGCCACGTCCGCATCGGCACGGACGGCAGCTATGCGATCACCGTCCAGTGCGCGGCGCCGGAGGACGGCCAGGCGCTGATCGGTGCCGTGTGGGCGGTCCAGCCGTCCTCGGGCGGCGGCCGGTTCGTCAACGCCTCCCTGGCGGCGTTCGTGCGGTCGCTGATCGTGCTGACGACCACCCGGCAGCAGATGCGGGGCATGGATCCGCGCGCTGCGGGCGCGGCGGTCGCCGCCTTCCAGGAGCAGCTGGTCGCGATCGACGCGTGGTCTCTGGACAGCGACAAGAACTGGTGGTCCCTGATCGTCGAGCAGATGTGGCACGGCCTGTTCTGACCGCTTCCGACCGCCGCCGACCGGTCCGCAGCAGCTGTGAGGACGGTCGGCGGCTGCGGGGGCGGTCGGTGGCGCCGTCCGCTCAGGGCAGCAGCAGCCAGTCCGCGGCGAGGGCCGCCGCCAGGCCGAGGCCCAGCAGCCAGGTGCCCAGCCGCGTACGCCCGTGCCGGCTCAGCTCGATGACGACCCCGCACAGGATCAGCGCGGCCCCGTAGACCCCCACCACCAGGACCGACGTACGGCTCGCGAGACGGAAGACGAGTACGGCCGCCATCGCCGCCATCAGGACGGAGGCCAGGACGATCCGTACCCGCCGGGCCTGACGGGGCGTCAGTTTTCCGAGGCGGCCGGGCAGGGGCTGTTCATCGGCGGATGCGTCCATGAGCGGGAATGCTACGGGACGGGTGTTCGGCTGGGTACGGCACCGTGCGGCCCCCGTTCGCGGCGGATGATCACCCCGGCGCGCATCCGTCACCTTTCCGTACAGGACGCATCACCGCGGCGATTTCCGTACGGACCGCCCGCCTCAGCACTCGCAGCCACCCGACCGGTCGCCCGCGCCCGCCGCATCCACTCGATCACTCGCCCGCGCCCTCGCGCCCGCATCCGCCCCGCTTCTCCGTCGCCGGCGCCGCTACGTGAAGAAGAGCACCGCGCCGGACAGCACCGCGCCGATCAGCCCCGCGGCCATCACTCCGACCATCAGCGTCCGCAGCACTCCGGCGCCGACCGACCGCCACGCGTCATCGAAGGACGGGGCGCCCCGGAAGCGGTAGCCGGTCACGGTGCAGAGCACCCCGAGGACCAGGACGACCAGGCCGCCGCACAGGCACAGCACCCCGTTGGCGAGCCGGTTCCAGCTGTGCTGCACGTAGCTGGAGCGGCCGACCTGACGGACCTCGATCAGGTCGCCCTCCTTGAACTTGTGCCAGGAGTCGACGCTGGCGTTCAGGTCCTTGGTCCGGCCGTCGTCCGACCGGAAGGTGCCGTAGCACTGGATGTCGCGCGTCCGGTTCCCGGAGTGCTGCTTGTTCGCGTAGTGGTAGTCGGTGGCGCACGCCTCCACCGTGATCTTGCCAGGGCTGCCGTCCACCCACACCGAGTACGGGCCCACGTAGACGCCGGCCGCGATCAGCATGAGCCCGGCCAGCAGCACGCCGACACCGATCAGCCGCCCCAGACCGCGGTTCACCCCACCCTGCACGCCCGGCACATTGCTCGCACTGGACGCAGGGGTCGCGCCTGACCTGGTGTGTTCCGACTGTGCTGCCATGGTCAGCGATCCTTTCCAGGGGCGTGCGAAGGAGCGGGACGAGCGGTGCGCGCACCGGCATGCGGAACGTGCCGACGCGCGCCGGAAGCGCGGGCTTCTGCGACGTGTCGAGCCTACGGCCCGTACGCAACCACCCGGTCGGCCAGGCGGCCCGCAGCGTCACCCGTAATGCTGCAAAAAGAGAAAGACGGCTGCACCAAGGATGCCCATCCCGGTGACGGACAGCAGCAGCGGGCGCAGCACGAACCCGCCGGGCAGCCCGTCCCAGCTGTCCCCGAACGACCGCCCCCAGCGCGCGCCGAAGCCGGTCAGCAGGCAGAACGCGCCTGCCGCGAGCATCGGCAGCGCTACCGACACCCCGGCGAGGTGGCCCCACGCCTGTTTCCGCCCGGCAGCCACGTACGTTCCGCCGTCACCGCTCTGGACGGCGACCCGGGTGCCCGGCGGATACAACGCGTCGGGGTGGAACGTGCCGAACGGATTGACACCGCCGCCGATGCCACCGCTGCCGCCGTCCCGGTCCGGCCGGAAGGCGCCCGTGCAGCTGATCGTCCTGCCCGCGTGGCGGCTGCTCCCGGCGGCCGGGTAGCGCTCGTGGCACCCCTCGACCGTGTACGTGCCGTGGGTGCCCGTGTATCCGGCGGCGAGGGCCGCCCCCTTGGCCGAGATCACACCGACCATCACCCCGAGCAGCAGGAGGACGAGGCCGACCGCGCGCCCCAGCACGTAGCGGGCGACATTACGGCGGCTGGTCATCGCCCCCAGTGCCCGGCGCAGCGCCCCGGCCGCCGCAAGCGGCCGGCGGACATCCCTGGAAGAGCACATCAGACGATCCCGTCCACGAGCAACGCGGCACCGGCACCGAGGGCAGCCAGGCCGCCGGCCACGGCGAGGACGCGGCGCACCGTCGCGCCGCCGGGCACCGCACGCCACGCCTCCCGGAAGCCCGGACCGCGACGGCCACCGAACCCGGTCAGCAAACAGAACAAACCCGCCACGAACGCGCACACCGAGACACAGACGATCGCCAAGCTCCGCCAGATCCACTGCTCGTCGATCATGACGAACTTGTACTCCGTCTGCTGGACCGCCAGTTCCGTGCCCGGCTCGAACTTGGCCGCGGTCTCGACCGTCGCGTCCTCGACGGCGGCACCGCCCCGGTCGGCACGGAAGGTGCCGGTACAAGTGTCGACGGGCCGCGCGTGCCGGTGCCGGGACGAGCCGACGCGCTCGAACTGCGTACGGCACTCCCGGACGGTCAGCGTGCCGGCGTCGCCCTTGTGACCGTTGGGGTACCCCATGTCCTTCGCGGTCATCCCGCCGAAGAACAGCCCGGCGAGCACCAGACCGGCACCGACGACCCTGCCCGCCGAGGAGCACCACCGGACCGAGGACCGCGCGCGGACGCGCGCACCGATGCGCGTGCGGGTGAAGGGCTGCGTTGGCATGGTGGGACCGCGTCGCTGTGGGGGACAGTTCGGTTCGGGGCTGCTCGGTGGGCGTACGGACGGGTGGGCACACAGCCTGACAGACGCGCAACCGGGGAGGCGCGCGGACGAGTGGCTTGCGGCCGGGCCGGGCGTACGGCGGCGCATTGTGCGCCCTTTGGGGCACACGGCCGCTTGACCGGGCAGGTACCGAAACTTAACCACCTCTTTCCCGCTCCGCACCACTCTCCTCCCGCTCCGCATTCCGGCGGCCACCAATCCCCTACCCCTGGCCAATCCCCCCAATTTCGACCCGCATTCGAGCGGATACCTCGCGCACGCACACTCCAACGAAACGCCGACAGCGCCCTGTTGTCACCGCTTTCACCGCTGCTGCCCCTTCGTGAAGCCCCGCCGACACCCCGGCCACCGCTCCCGATGGGCCGCCTTGACATGCCTCCGTTAAGAGCACATAAAGTGGCCACGCTGGACATGTCGGGAGTCAAACGTCTCCAGCACGAAGACAGGGCAATGACGGGGGCCGTGATGGCGGAGAAGGCATTCGACGTAGATCCCGAGGTGCTGCGCACACAGGGGCACGCGTTCGTGAACATCGGTACGGAGTTCGGCAAGGCCGCCAAGAAACTGAAGGACGACCTGGAGGGCCTCGGAAAGCCCTGGGAGGACGCAGACTTCGGGGCCGCCTTCGACACCATCTACACACCGATCCGCGACGGCATGTTCGAGTCCATGGATTCGCTGGGCGAGCGCCTCGAAGGCATCGGCGACAAACTCCAGGGCATGGCCCGCACGTACGCGGCGTCCGACGAAGAGGGCGTGCACGTCGTCAGCTCGGTCCAGCGCCCCGCCGTCTGAGCCGGGACCCACGCCCGTAGCCAGTCCCCACCGTACGGTTCCCGGCCCGCCGCCCCACCCCGCAGCGGCGCCCCCAGAACACCCCGATCAATGCCCTGATCAGCACCAACAACCAGCTCCAGAACACCACTCCAGCCGCACACGGCTGCAACCGCACGGGGGACGATCACTGTGTCACTGACGCTGCCCAGCGAGGTCGCCTGGGTCCTCGGACTCCTCGGATACGACTGGCCGGAGGCCGACGAGGACGCGCTCTTCAAGTGCGCGGAGACCTGGCGCACCTTCGCCGCACAGGTCGAACAGGCGGCTTCGCAGGGCGCGTCGGCGGCGAATGAGGTGGTCGGGGCCAATACGGGCGAAGCGGTCGAGGGATTCAGCAAGGAATGGGGCGCTTTCTCCGGCAGCATCGGTTCCGACCACTACCTGCGCGACGCCCAACTCGCCGCCGAAGTCATCGCCCTGGCATTCGACACGGCGGCCATCGCGGTGCTCACCGGCAAGGTCGCGATCATCGCCCAGCTCGTCATCCTCGCCGTGGAACTCATCGCCGCGCAGGCCGCCGCCCCGTTCACGTTCGGCCTTTCCGAAGCCGGCGCGGCGGGCGCCACCCAAATCACCCGGATCGCCGTCCGCGAGATCCTGAACAAGATCAAACAAGAGGTCGTCCAGGCCGCCACCAAGGCCATGGAACACGCGACGATGGACGCCATCAAGAAGATGGCGAAGAAGGCGGTGTCCAAGGAAGCCCGGCAGCTGGCAATGGACTACGCCAAGAAGACGGTCAAGGACACGGTCAAGGAGACCGTCAAGGACAAGGTCGTCGAAGAGGGCAAGGCGAAGGCCACCGAAGCCGCCACGGAAATGGGGCAGAACATCGCCCAGCAGGGCATCGAGAACCATTTCGGCGCCCGCGACGGCATGGACTGGGGCGAAACCGCCGACATCGGCAAGGAAAAGGCCGGCGAATACATCGACGGCCTCAAGGAAGGCGCCCAGAGCCTGGCCGACCCGCAGACGTACGTCGACCACGCCAAGGAAGACCTGACCAACCGCGGCCTCGACGCGGCCCAGAAGCACGTCGACAGCCGGACCGGGGGCGCCGCCACCCGGCACCAGGACATCACCGACGGCGCGAAGGATTCGGTGCGGGCTGTGTTCGGGTGAGGGGGCCGAGGGCGGGCAGGACACCCGGGACCGTTCGAGGCGGCGGGGATATCCGGATCGTTTGAGGCGGCCGGGACAGCCGAATCGATCGGGGCAGACCGCGCGTCGTTGGCCGTAGATCGTCGCCGACACAAGAAGACGAGGCGGGGCAGCCGAATCAGCAATCCTCGCGTAGCGAACCGTGCAGCACCGATCACATCGCGACCACATGCGGCATGGCCCTGATGACTGCCCCTGCGATTGGTTGCGGCCCGTCCCCCGTACGGGCCGCAACCAGTCGCACAGCCACACCATCAGCCGAAATCACCCGAAAACAGCACGCATGTCTTCGGCAACCCCACCTCCCGTGGCCGCGTTCCCTCGCGAACTGTCGGTTCCTCCTGCCTCTCCTGCCCCTCCACTCCCTTCCGTTGTACCGGCGCCGTCTCCCCGCCCACGGTGGACTCCCTCCCTCACCTTTGCCGCCAAGGCGTTGTTGCCCGCCTCCACCGCCCCGTCGACGAGCCGGTCCCGATGAGCCGCGGGATCGAGAAGGCCGGCCAAACCACCCGCTCGCTCCCCTGACTCGCCGACGACGTATTCGCCGGGCTTGAACACCCCACCCTCAACCACGCCGAACTGCTTCCCGAATTCCTCCTTGGCGCCGTCCAGCGTGTCCCCCAGGTCGACGCCGGACCGGGCGCCGAAGTGCCTTTCGACACCTTGCTGGAGGATGTCCTGCCCGGCCCCGGTCACGATGTCGGTGGCCTTTGCCTTGGCCGGGTCGATGACGACTTCCCGGGCCGTCCTCTTCGCGTACTCCATCGCGAAGTCCTTGACCTGGTTCTTCATGAAATCCGAGGCGATCTCCTTGACGCCCTTCTCGGCGGCTTCCGCCATCGCCTTGGTGACCGCCTCGACGACCTCCCGCTTCAGTCGGTCCAAAAGTCGACGCACGAGGAGTCGGGTGGCTTGTGTCACCCCGAGAGCGCCCACTTCGGAGAGCCCGAGTGTGAACGGCGCGGCAGCCTGCGCCGCGATCAGTTCGACGGCCAGGACCACGAGCTGCACGATCACTTCGGCTTTCGCGGCGAGAACCGCAGCCGCCGCCACTTCGAAAGCAATCCCGATCACGTTGGCCGCTATCTGCGCATCGGGCAGACAGGAACCCGGCCCGTCGGAAAAGCCCTCCCAGGTCTTCGAGAAGCGGCTCACCGCCTCACCGGAGTTGCCGGCCACGACCTCCCGTACGGCTGAACCGCCCCGCCCATCGGTCCGCCCGACCTGAGCCGCGAACTCCAGCCAGGCCCGCCCGCACTCCATGAGTCTGTCCTCGTCCGCCTCGGGCCAGGAGTAACCGAGCAGGTCCAGCACCCATACGACCTCACCCGGCAGCGTGAGGGCCACGGCCACCGCCCCTCCGGACGTGTGCCGCCATCATGCCCCGCCCCAGGGCGTGGAATGCGTCACCGACACCTGCCCGACGAGCTGCACCCCGTCCCGCTCCGCCGCCTCATACCCCCTCGCCATTTCCTGCAGTTTCTCCCCCATCCCCTCCAGCCGTTTCCCGAGCGAGTCCATGGACTTGAACATGCCGTCCCGGACGGGCTCATAAATCATCGCGAACGTCTCGGCGAATTCCGCGCCACACCAAGGAGTTCCCAGCCCCTGCAACGTCGCCTGCAACCGCTTCGAAGCAGCTCCGAACTCCGCCCCGATGGCCACGAACTCCCGCCCCTGCCGCCGGATCCCGTCCGAATCGACGTCGAACGCCTCACTCAACACCAGACCCCCACTCGAACAATGGAGCAAGCCTCAATGCGCGAACACCACGTCCGCCGGCTCCGAAAGGTGCCGCGAGCCTCCCACTCCCCCACCTCCGCAGCAAACGCCCCTCCAACCTCTCCGCCCCTCCACAGTCCGCACCATTCACACAACCCGAAGAAACCTTTATCGCCCGCAACCAAGCGCTGCCGCCGCAAGCCCCGAACCCACCCTCCTCCACAAAAAAGACATCCCCAGCCCCTCCCCACCCATGAACCAACCCCACCCCGACAACCAACCGAAAGCAATACAACAAATCTCAACCAATACCCGTCACCACTCATCCGAGCGAACACCGGGCACTTTGCTGACAAGCACGCCATCGCATCACTCCGCCACACCCCGCACACACGAAGAAGGGGCCCGCAGCAAGCTGCGGGCCCCTTCTTCGACTTCAGGTTTCGGCTACTGCCCCGGAGGCTGGGCAGGCGGAGCCGACGGGTAGGAACCGTAGGGATTCGGCTGCTGCTGGTACGGGCCGGACTGGTGCGGCGGGTAGCCGATGTTGCCACCGGGACTGCCAGGGCCTCCGTAACCACCGGGGCCACCGGGCGGCGGACCGCCGTTGTTCTTCTTCCGCCGGCCCACGACGATGACGACCACGAGCAGCACCACGATCACGACCAGCACCAGGCCGATGATCACGATGGGCGGAATCCCGATACCGCTGCTCCCACTCGCCTTCTGCTCCCCAGGCTTGCCGGGAGTGGCCCCGTCATTCCCGGCAGACGTCGGATCCTGAACTTCGGGCGCCTTGAGGGGGCCGTACTTGGAGCCGGCCGGAATGTTCTCGGTGAGCGCGCGGTACGGGCGAATGGTGCCGTAGCCGTACTTGGGGCTCGGCGTGCTGATGCCGGACTTGCCGTCGGGGGTGATCGCCGTCTTCGTCAGACGGTTGGCCACCTGTCCGGCAGTAAGGTCCGGAAACTTGGAACGAACGAGCGCGGCGGCGGCGGAGACGTAGGCGGTGGCGTCGGAAGTACCGTCGCCTTGGCGGTACTTGGAGCCGATGCCAGCCGAGTAGATGCCTTCACCAGGTGCGAGAAGGCGAACATGCTCACCGTAGTTAGACTTGCGCCAGACTTGGCCGTCCTTCGCCACAGCACCCACAGCAAGAACTCCGGGAGCGGCAGCCGGGTACATGGGGGTTCCGACACCGTCGTTTCCGGTACCCGCGACAATCAATACGTCCTTCTCCAAGGCATATTTGATGGCCTCTTTTTCCCTTTGGTCGAAACTGACGCCACCGAACGACATATTGACGACTTTCGCCCCGTTGTCGACTGCGTAACGCAGCGGCTCAGCGAAGCCGTTCTCCGTAGAGACACCCCCCTCGGAGTCCTTCGTCTTGATCGGCAGAATTTTGGCCCCAGGAGCCAAGCCCATGATGCCGTCGGCGTGATTCGGGCCATGGCCGTGTCCGGCGATCAAGGCTGCCATTGCCGTCCCATGGCTGTCCCCCGATGCTCGGTCAGCGGTACCACCACCCGAGGCGAAACTCTTCCCTGGTAGGACACTTCCCTGTAGGTCCGGGTGGCTACCGTCGACCCCTGTGTCCACGACGGCTACAGTCACATTCTTACCTGTGGACTGCTGCCAGACGTCCTTGGCGCCGAACGCGTTAAGCGCCCACTGCCCGTCCCTGATGTAGTCCGCCGAAGCAGCCGGCGCGGTGCCGATGACCAGCGCTCCCGCCAGGACCGCGCCGCTCACCGCACGCAGCGTCCGCGTGAAGCTCATGCCGTACACCTCTCCTGAAACAGGACGGGGCCCACAGCCCGAGGACTGCGGGCCCCGTCTCGTCTTCGCCGGCTGTCTAGACCGACTGGTCCCTACTCGATGACCTTGGGCGCCACATTACGCTCCGGCGTCCAGGTCTCCTCGTCCTCGACGAGGTAGTCGGGGCGCTGCCCGTTCTCGCCCTTGTCCTTGCCGTTGGCCCCGTGTGCGCCCGGAGCGCCGGCCATGCCCATCGGACGGCGACCGCCCGCTCCGGCGCCTGCCTGCGCGCCACCGCGGCTGCGGTGCAGACCGGAGCCGCCCTGCGCGCCGCCACCGGTCTTGCTGCCGCTGGTGCCGCCGACCACGCCGCCCTTCTGGCGGGCCAGTGCTCCACCACGACCGGCGCCGGCAGCTCCGCCGCGCGCTCCGGCACCGGCGCCTGCTCCGCCTCCCATACCCGGCATGCCGGGACGGCCGCCACGGGCGCCCGCACCTCCGGGGGCGCCAGGGGTGCCTCCCGTACCGATACGGCTGGCCGACGTACCACCGGGACGCCCACCGGCCTTACCGCCACCGGCGATGCCGGGCATTCCGGGCAGGCCGCCGCTGGGGCCGCCTCCACCGGGGCCGCCATTGAGGTGCCCGCCTCCGGGCGTACCCAGGCCCGGTCCACCACCGGGACCGGTGCCGGTCAAGCCACCGCCGGGACCCGACGGGCTGGGCGGGTTGAAGCTGTCGAGGCCGGTGCCGATGTTCGAGGGCACCATGCCCTTGCCGGGCTGGACGGAGCCCATGCCACCGTGGATGCCGTCCGTCTTGGGCGCCTTGAGGCCGTCGGAGGAGAAGCCCGGGCCCTTGCCCAGGGAGCCACCGGAGCCGCCAACGAGGGGCTTGGGCTTCTTGGCAACAGCCGCGGGCAACGGCAGAACGGGCGGGACGTCTGGTCCGACGTTCGGCGGCGGAATGTCGGTGTCGTCGTTGAACTTGGTGTTCGGTGGCTTCCCGATGGCAGCCGCATTCGTTCGGTAAGCCGCGCCCAGGTACTCCATCGTCGCCGCAGCCTTCAGCTGCGTTTCCTTACCGGCAGAGAGATTGTCTTCGTTGTCCTCAACAACCTGAGCAGCACTCTTTCCACTCGAAAGTTGCGAGTTGGCCTTCGAGTCATCCCTTCCGATGCTGTCCGTTGCCCAGTCCCAGGCCCGGTTCCCCCAGCTCGGCCACTCCATCCCATCGAGATGCTTCTTGTACTCGCTCAGGGCTTCACTCGATCGCTTCATCCCTTCGCCGACGACCTTGGCGTAGGAAGCACCGTTCTCGATATTTTGGCTGATCTTGTCTGCCCGTGCCCGGAAAGCCTTCGCGGCGTCGCCCTCCCAGTGCTCCAGCACCTCATTGATGGCCTTGTCGAAGAAAGCCTTGATGCCCCCACCGTTGTCGCTGACCAGACGGTTGTGCACCTGTTCCCACGCATGGCCGACACCGGCGACGTCTTCGGGCTTCGCGTTGGCCACCATGGCTTTCAGCGACTCGAAGTCGAATTTGTGAAATTGCGTCGTGTTTTCGATCGCGTAGCACTTGTCCTGCGGCGTGTACTTCTTGTCCGCGTAACTACCCACGGCTCTGCCCCCTACTCTGCTCAGTTTTCCCAGCATCCATGGTCATCGCTCACCGGTACTGGTTACCCGACGAAGACTGCCCGTGTTTCATCGCGTTGCTCGTGTCCTGCTCACGGTCCTGGTACGCGCCGTGCGTCTTGGCCGTCTTCTTCGTCAAGTCATCGATCAGGTCCTCGAGCTTCTTGAGGACGTACGTCTCGATGTGGGCCTTCATCTCGTTGTGAGCATTTCGGAGTTCACCTTCCTCCGCGAACCCCTTCCCCAACGCCCCCTCCGGCAAATGCGTACCGCTCTTCGCCTTGCCCGAGGCTCCCTGCATGTCCTTGAGCACCGTCCGGAGCTTTCGCACCACTTCATCCAACCGGTCAAGATCAACGCGGTAGGAATCGTTAGCCATGATTGGCCTCCCCGTTCGAGTTGTAGCCGGTCTTGCGGCGCCAGTCGCGCAGTGCGATCGAGGTGCCGACGACCGTGGCGACGGCTAGGGCGCCGCCGCCGATGATGTAGATGGCGATGCGGGCCTGTCGTTCCTCGGCGGATTCGCCGATGGTCAGGACGGCCGGCTGGATGTTGGCGCCGGTGGCGGCGGAGTCGGAGGTGGCGTCCGGTTTGGGTTCGCCGGTCGGCCTGGTCTTGTCGTTGAGAGCCGCTACGGGGTCGACGACGCCCCAGCCGATGTTGTGGTCGCGGTTCTTGCGGACGCGTTCGGCGGTCTTCTCCAGGTGCCAGATGATCTCGCGCGGCTTCCAGTCCTGGTGTTCGGCCTTGTTGCGGCCGATGAGGAGGGCCGCGGCGCCGGCCGCGTACGGGGCGGCGAAGCTGGTGCCCTGGTCGACGCAGTTGCCGCCGTTGGGGACGGTGGAGACCATGTCCACGCCGGGGGCGGCGAGGTCGACGAAGGCACCGGCCTGGGAGAACGGGGCGCGCTCGTTGTTGCGGTCGGAGGCGCCGACGGCCAGGACGTTGGAGTTCTCGAAGGCGGCGGGGTACATGCTCTGCTCGGCGCCGCTCGCGCCGCCGTTGCCCGCCGAGGCGACGATCAGGACGTTCTTGGCCTCGGCGTTGGTGACCGCGGCCCGCAGCGGGCCCAGCAGCGCCGGGTCGGCGTTCGTGCCCTGCGAGATGTTGATGATGTCGACGCCCGCGGCGACCGCGTCGTTGATGGCTTTGGCCAGGCTGTCGGCCGTGCCGCCCTTTTCCTTGTCCGTCTGCTGGAAGGGGACGATCGTCGCCTTGGGGGCGATGCCGTGGAAGCCGGAGCCGCTCTTCGGGCGGGCCGCGATGATGCCCGCGACCTTCGAGCCGTGACCGACCTGGTCCTCGGTGGGGTTGCCCTTGGGTACGTAGCTCTTGCCGCCGCTGATCGCGCCGCGCAGCTGTTCGTTGCCCGCGTCGACACCGGTGTCGATGACCGCGACCTTGATGCCCTCACCCTGGCCGTAGGCCCACATCTGCCTGGTGATCAGGCGCTGCAGCGACCACGGGGTCTCTTTGATGTCGTCGGTGCCGAACGTGCACTGGCCACTGTTGAGGGGCACGTTCGGGTCCGCGATCGCCGGCGCGGCCGTCACGCAGGACAGTGCGACGGCGCAGGCCGCTCCGGCCAGTGCTACCGCCGCGCGTCGGCGGTGGCCGGCTCGGTGACCGTTGGCGCGAGATCCCACGAGGTGTCTGCTCTCCGTGTGAGGCGGATTCGGGAAGGTGAAGGGGAGGAACCGAGGGGGCGGTGGAGGAAGGGGGTGGACTGCGTGAGGGCGAGCGCACTGGTGCAGCGCGCCCGCCCTCATTCACCACTGTGCGAGCCTTGGTGGCTGCTCAGCCGTTGTGCCGTATCCGCCTGTGGACGGTGACGGGTCAGCCGCCCCAGATGCTGGCGTTCTTGGACTCGGTGCTCTGGTAGTTCTGAGCGGCCTGGTCCAGGGCCTTGGCGATGGCTTCCAAGGTCGAGTGCAGGGAAGCGGCGCGCTGGTCCCACTCGCGCTGGCGGGCCTGGTAGCCCTCCTGCGCGGCGCCTTCCCAGCTGGCGGCGATCTTCTTGACACCCGACTCGAGGTCATCGAGCTGGGTACGGATGTTGTTGGCCGTTCCGCGCACGTCGGAGGCGGCCTGGGAGATCGTCGCGAAATTGACGAGGATCTGGCCGGACATAGGGTCTCCTCGGGGAGTCGAACTCTGATCGATTCACATGCCGCGGCAGGTCAGCCGGGCCCTGGCCGCTCGGGCGGCGGGCCGGTGCGTGCTGCGGCGAAGTGGGCGCGCCGCCGCGGGCGGCGCGGTCCCGTCATCCGAAGGGCGAAGCCTGCGCGGAGACGTGGGACATCGACTGGGCCTGCTCCTCTTCCGAGGCCACGTAGTTCTTCGTGGTCGCGTCGATCGCTTCCTTGATCTCGTTCAGCAGCTGGTTCAGGCGCTTGGCGTCGTCATTCACCTGAGTCTGCAGCTGGTGGTACGAGGAGGCCGCAGCACCCTTCCACCCAGACGTGATGCCCTCGACGACCCCGTTGAGGCGAGTGATCTCACCCTGGATCGACTGGTTGACGGAGGCGATACGGCCGCTGAATGCGACCATCTCCTCCTCAGTGGTTGTGAACTGCTGACCAGCCATAAGTCAACGTCCCCCATGAGACTCGTACGTCGTGCCGGGGGACTCGTGTGATGTGGGCCCCCCGGTCGGCGTCTTCTGTTGACGCCTTCCGCCACTTTAACCACTCCATACGCCCGCTCCCAACAGCGGGTGGGAGGTTGTGACGGGATCACAACAATGCCAACTGTCGGCTTCCGAATGCCATTTCGTTGGAAACGGACAGATGCCTTTCTTTCGGTCAGCGCCGCCGGTGAAGCGGCGCCAACGGATGTGAAGAACAGGTGAGGATGTCGGGGTCAGGAGCTCTGCGGCTTCTTGGCGCTGTCGACGTCCAGCGACGGCCCTTCGGACAGCAGCTGCGACCACGCCTTGTCGACCGTCGGCGGGTGCACGTTCTCGTATCCGAGGTGGATCTGCGCCTGGTCGCGCTCCTTCTCGGCATTGCCCGCCTTGGTGGCGCTGTCGTTGCTGCGGGGCACCGAATAGCGCAGGCCGGTGTCGGTCACCAGGAACAGCGGGCCGTTCTTGGCGCTGCCCGTCACCTGCTGGAACAGCAGGCCGGAGCCGGGCGTCACGTACGAGGCGGAGCCGGAGGCGATGGTGGCCGGGTAGTCCTTGCCGACCCAAGTGCTCATCTTGGGCACGGAGCCGTCGAAGCCGAGCGCCTTGCCGGCGCCGTTCGCGTACTCCGTGCCGGTGCCGTGGTAGACGCTGCAGGCGACGTCCGCGCGCTTGCCGGAGTCGCCGATGCCGGAGGTGCGCTGCGTCGCCGCGGCGTTGGCCATGGTGACGGCCTCGGAGGGCCACAGGGCCGTACCCGGGTTCTCGGACATGAACTGGACGACCTGGTCCTTGTCGTCACGCTTGGGAGTGATGCTGTCGGTGGAGACCGCGATCGCCTCCATCTTTTCGCCGCCCTTGTTCACGGCGGTCGCGTTCGGCCCCTCCAGCAGGAGCTTGGCCTGGAAGTTCGTGACCTTCTTCAGGCCGTCGGCGGTCACCACGTACTTCTGGTTGTCACCGGCTTTCAGGACGTTGCCGACGACGCTGTACTTGGCCGGCACGCCCTCGACGGGCATGCGCGTGCCCGCCTTGTCCACCCGGGGCATGACGAGCGGCGTCTGGCTCTTGATGAGGGTGTTCATCCATTCGGAGGTCACCTGCTGCGGCTGCGCGTCCCCGAAGACGACCTGACGCAGCTTGTCGTCCTGCTGCTCCTTGACCGCCGGCGAGGGGGCCTTGCCCGCCAGGGCGTCGAACTTGAAGGCCACGCCGTTCTGGTCGACCAGGTATTTCTCACCCTGCGGGTCCTGGACGTACAGGGCCTGGTGCAGGTCCAGCCTGCCGTGGTCGAGGACCCGCGCCTTGTCCTTCCCGCCCAGCACGAACACCGCCTGCTGCGACTTGCTGTTCTCGCCGCTGCCGGGGCGGTCGCAGACCGCCCAGACCTTCGGGGTGCCGGCCTCCTTCTCGGTGGGGAGGCGGTCGGGGGCGTACGGGATTCCGATTGCGGGGCCGTGCGGGATTTTTCCGTCGAGTTCCTCTTCCTTCACCTTTACGACCTGAAACTTCTTCGGGTCGAGAAGGAGTTTGGCGGAGGCCAGGTTGAGGATCGGGTGCAGGAGTTTCTGGGTGCTGCCGTTTTCGCCCTTGCTGTTCAGGACGACATACCGGGTGGTGGACTTGTCGCCGACGATGACGTTTTGGGCGGGGGTGTCCCAGCCCTTCGGCGCGACCGGCTTGAGGATGCCGCAGGCGCCGAAGCCCACGGTGACCACCAGGCCCAGCAGGATGCTCGGGAGCACGGCCTTGAGCGGTCGCGGCGCACTCTCGATCGAGCCGTTCGGCAGCGGCTTCAGAAATGCCGCAGTCGTCCGCTTTCGAGCGAACGAATACGCATTCAGCTCGTCCCGACGTGATGCCATTGTTGCTTTCTCTCCCCGCCTGTCGGATCCACCGTGGACCGCCCCCGGCACTCAGGCCGCAGCGCCCTCTACTATGCCGTGTGTCGATCGACCCGTACGGTACGGGTGCCACCTTCCGGCGCACCAGTCTCGACGACGGTACTGAGGCCGGGAAGACATACCGCTCAGAGGCACAATGCTCGGAGCCACACCACCAGTAGAGGAGCAGGCCGGGGGATGTCCAGCGCCACCAGGGCTCGACGCCGCAATGGGCGGCAACAGCAGCAACAGCCTTCCGCTGCGCCGCAATACGCGGGAAATGCGGGCCAAAACGGTATAGCTCCGGGCAATGGAGGAAATCACAGCCGGGGCCAGGCCGCGGACCGCCCGGCCGGCCCGGTGGCACCCCGGTTGCGCGCGCAGGCCGGCAGCATCGGCGGCGTCCGGGTGCAGCAGCTCGCGATCATCGAAATCGCCGCGGCGCTGGTGCTGGTGGGCTGGGCGATCCACCCCGTCGCCCTGACCGTCGCGGCGGTGGTGGCGGCCGTCCTCGTCGTGCTCGCCCTCGGCCGGCGCCGGCGGATCCCGCTGCCGGAGTGGATCACGACGGTGCGTGCGATGAAGCGCCGTGCCAAGCGGAGCGGTTCGGCGGCCGGCACCACCGGGGTGGACCCGGCCTTCGCCCCGCTCGTGGAGTGCGATCCGGCACTGCGGACGTACGAGTACACCGACTCCGAGCAGCGGGCGATCGGCTTCGTCGGGGACGGAACGTTCTTGACCGCCATCGTCCAGGTGGAGGGCCGCGACGAGCCGCTGCGCCCGCAGAGCGGCAGCCGCCCGCTGCCGATGGACGTCCTGCACACCGCTCTGGACGTGGAGGACATCCACCTCGAATCGGTGCAGTTCGTGCAGTACACCCAGCCCGCGCCCGCGCCGCACCTGCCCGAACAGGCCGTCGCCGCCCGCTCCTACGCGCCCCTCCAGGCGCAGACCAAGACGCCCGCGCTCCAGCTCACCTGGATCGCCCTCAAGCTGGACCCGGAGCTGTGCGCGGAGGCCATCGAGGCGCGCGGCGGCGGGCTCGACGGCGCCCAGCGGTCGCTGCTGCGCGCCGCCGACCAGCTCGTCAGCCGGCTCACCGCGCACGGGGTTCGGGCCAAGGTGCTCGCCGAACGCGAGGTGGTGGCCGCGGTCGGCACCGCGGTGTGCGTCAGCCCGCGGGCCGCGAACGGCGCGATGGGCCGCGACGGCCGCGCCGCGCGCCGCACCCAGGAGACGGTCCGCGCGATGCGCTGCGACGACCGCTGGCACACCACGTACTGGATCGGCCGCTGGCCCCAGCTGGGCCAGGGCGGTACGCCGCTGGCGGGCATCGTCCAGCTGCTGAGCAGCACCCCGGCGATGGCCAGCACCTTCGCGCTGACCGCCGCACACGGCAGCGGCCGGGCGCCCGCCATCTCGGGCTACGTCCGCCTGTCGACCCGCAGCGAGAACGAACTGACCGCCGCGCAGGACGAGTTGGAGCGCCGTTCCGGCTCGGTGAAGGTCGGGCTCGTACGGCTGGACCGTGAGCAGCTCCCCGGTCTCCTGGCCACGCTCCCCCTCGGAGGTACCCGCTGATGGCGACGCCCACCTACCAGCCCCGCGCCACCCCGAGCAGCGACGGCTGGCGCAATCCCCCCATCGGCGGCGCGCCCGCGGGCGGCGGGCGGCGGCTGTCGCACGAGCCGCGGCCCGACGAGCGGCAGGCGGCGCCCACCGGGCCGCGCCCGCAGCCGGGTTTCGGTCTGCGCGGCCCGCGGCGCAGTCCGCATGTGCTGACCGCCGAGTCGCTCGGGTCGCTGACCCTGCCGGTCGCCGAGGACGGTGTCGTCATCGGCATCGACCCGCAGAACCAGCCCGCGGTGCTGAGCCTGCTGCGCCCCGGCCCGCTCGAAGTGGTGCTGGTGGGCAGCATGTGGCTGGCGCAGGTGCTGGCGCTGCGGACGGTCGCCACCGGCGCGCGGGTCGCCGTGGAGACCGCCCGGCCGCCGGCCTGGGCGCAGATGGCACAGGCCGCGGGCGGCGGGCAGCAGTGCGTCTCGGTGCACGACGTACGGCAGATCGCGCCGCAGGGGCCGTCGGTCTCCAGCCCGGTGCTGGTCGTACGGGACATGGGCGCGCGCCCGCCGCGCAACCAGCTCGCGCCCAGCCCCTGGCAGTCGGTGCTGACCGTGCTCCCCTTCCTGGGGCCGCGGTCGCCGCAGATGCTGGCCCGCGCCGACCTGGTCTGCCTGCAGCGGCTGTCGCCGGAGGAGGCCGAGGTGGTGACGCGCATCATGCGGCTGCCGGCGCAGATCGGCGGGGTGCTGCCGACGCTCAGCGACAACGCGATGCTCTGGTGCACGCGGGACAACCACCAGTTCGTGATGACGCAGCCCACCGACGCGGAGACGAATCTGCTGGGCGGGCCGCGGCGCATGGACTGACGGTCCGGCAGGGCGGTCGCACGTACGGCGCGGGCCTCCGCGGGTACCTCGTGGGGGTGGCCGCGGACCCGCGCCGGCGCAGGGGGAGCACGGCCGCGTACCGGAGGCTCCGCGGGGCGGGCCGACTCGGGTGAATCCCCGGGGCGCCGGGGGTTGCCAAGACGAGATGACATCGACTGCCGTTCGAGGCCGACTGTTGATTAGGCTGTATTGAGAGCCGCAGGAGCACACCGACGGCTGCCGATACGGGGATGGAGACAGTTAGTGTTGGCGCTACCCGGGGTGGTGTGGTCCGACGTCCGCTACATCCGATTGATCCGCCTGTATCCGGTCCTGCCGTTCAGGTGCGTTTCAGTACACCAGGAGGCACAGTGAGGGAGCAGGAGGCTTTCCGTCCGGACGGGAACGATCCTGACGACGACCAGTCCGAGTTCGATCTGACAGGTGAATTCAAGATCGATTTTGCGGCTCCGGCCTGGTACGCGAGCAACGACACCGGCGGTGGTGCCGCCGCGACGACACCTCCCGCCGCCACGCCCCCCACGCCGCCCACCGGTGCGCCGCTGACCGGGCCGCCGCAGGCGGGGCCCGCGCCGGCCGCCCCGCAGAGCGCCCCGGCCCACGGTGCCCCGCAGGGTGCCGCGATGCCGCCGGCCGCGCCGCCCGGGTTCCCGACGCTGCGGCCCGAGGGCGCCGACGCCGCCGCGGCGCCCGCGCCCAGCACGCCGCCGGCCGCGCCCGCCCCGGTGGCGCCCCCGCAGCCCGCGCCCGAGCCGACGGCTCCCGTGACTCCCCCGGCGCCGCCCGCGCCGGTCGCCGAGGCGGCGCCGGAGACGCCCGCCGAGCCCTCGGTGCCCGCGGAGTCCTCCGATTCCGACCCGGCCGCGTCCGGGAACGTACGGTCCGGCAGCGGCATGGACCCGTCGGCGTCGCTGTGGGACGACGACCCCGAGCCCGAACCGGCCCCCGCGCCCGCCCCGGTGGAGGCCGCGCCGGCCGCCGACGAGCCGCAGACGGACGCCGCGGACCGGTCCGGTGCCCCCGCCGAAGGCGAAGCGGCCGCCCCTGCGCCCGCGCCCCAGTCCGCTCCGGAGTCCGAAGCGCCGGTCGCCGCGCAGCAGATGCCCGTACAGGAGCAGTCCGCGCCGGACGCCCAGCAGCAGCCGGAGGCCCAACCGCAGCCGGAGGCCCAGCAGCCCGAGGCTCCGCAGCAGGACGCGGCCCAACAGGACGTTCCTCAGCAGGGCGTGCCCCAGCAGCAGCCGTATCAGCAGCAGGCAGCGCCGCAGCAGCAGCCCCAGCAGGGCGTTCCCCAGCAGGGTGCGCCTTGGGGCGCTGCCGCCGCACCGCAGGCAGGTGCACCTGCGAACCTGCCGCCGCTGCCTCCGGAGTACCAGCCTGCGGACCCGCGGTCGGCCCAGACCCAGGCCCAGGCCCAGCAGCAGCCGTACCCGCAACAGGCTCCGCAGGTTCAGCAGCAGGGATACCCGCAGGCCCAGCCGCAGCAGCACCAGCAGCAGGCCGGCTACCCGCAGCAGCCGCAGGTCCAGCAGCCCCAGCCGCCGCAGCAGCAGGCGCCCTACCAGGGCCAGCAGCCCCAGCAGGCCGCGTACGGCTACCCGCAGCCCGCTTACGGGTACCCCCAGCAGCCCCAGCAGGGCGCCCCGATGCCGCAGCAGGCACCGGCCGACCCCAACACCGCTGCCGCACAAGGTGGTTACGGCTACCCGCAGCAGGCGCAGCCGCAGCAGCAGGCGCCCCAGCAGGTTCAACAGTCCCAGCAGCAGCCCGCTTACGGCTATCCGCAGCAGCAGGGCGGTTACGGCTACCCGCAGGCCGCGCAAGGCTACCCGCAGCAGGCCGCGCCCGCCCAGCAGCAGTACCCCGGGTACCCCCAGCAGCAAGCACAGCCCCAGCAGCCGCAGGCCCAACAGCCCCAGCAGGCCCAGCCGCAGGCCCCGCAGCAGCCGCAGGCCCCGACCCCTGTCCAGGGTGCCGACCCCAACTCCGCTGCCAACTACGCCCAGTACTCCCAGCCGGGCCAGCAGCAGCCCCAGCAGCGAGCCGCCCCCGGCGCGCCCCTGGGCTACAGCGCCGCCGTCGAGCTGACCTCCGACCGGCTGCTGCGCAACCAGCCCAAGAAGAAGAAGCCGGGCGCCAACGCGCAGCCTTCGCGCTTCAAGCTGGGCGCGAAGAAGGAGGAACAGGAGCGCCAGCGGAAGCTGGAGCTGATCCGCACCCCGGTGCTCTCCTGCTACCGGATCGCGGTCATCAGCCTGAAGGGCGGCGTCGGCAAGACCACGACGACCACCTCGCTGGGCGCCACGCTCGCCTCCGAGCGGCAGGACAAGATCCTGGCCATCGACGCGAACCCGGACGCCGGCACGCTCGGCCGCCGGGTCCGCCGGGAGACCGGCGCGACCATCCGTGACCTGGTGCAGGCGATCCCGCAGCTGCACAGCTACATGGACATCCGCCGGTTCACCTCGCAGGCGCCGTCCGGCCTGGAGATCCTGGCCAACGACGTGGACCCGGCCGTCTCGACGACGTTCAACGACGACGACTACCGGCGGGCGATCGACGTCCTCGGCAAGCAGTACCCGATCATCCTCACCGACTCGGGCACGGGTCTGCTCTACAGCGCGATGCGCGGTGTGCTGGACCTCGCCGACCAGCTGATCATCATCTCCACGCCGTCGGTGGACGGTGCCTCCAGCGCCAGCACCACGCTGGACTGGCTGTCCGCGCACGGCTACGCCGACCTGGTGCAGCGCGGCATCACGGTGATCTCAGGGGTCCGCGAGACCGGCAAGATGATCAAGATCGACGACATCGTGTCGCACTTCGAGACCCGGTGCCGCGGGGTGGTCGTGGTCCCGTTCGACGAGCATCTGGCCGCTGGTGCCGAGGTGGACCTGGACATGATGCGCCCCAAGACCCGCGAGGCGTACTTCAACCTGTCCGCGCTGGTCGCCGAGGACTTCTCGCGCGCCCAGCAGGCGCAGGGCGTGTGGAACGACCCCGCCGCCCAGCAGCAGGTGCCGGGCGACCCGAACGCCCAGCAGTACGGGCAGCAGCAGTACGCCCAGCAGGGATACCCGCAGCCGGGCCAGGAGGCGCAGGGCCAGCCCGTCGGCTACCCGCCGCAGCAGGGCGGCTGGACCCAGCAGCCCCAGCAGCCCCAGCAGCCGCAGGGCCAGCAGCCGCCGCCCGGCTGGCAGCAGCAGCCCCCGGACGCGCCCCAGGCGCCCGGACAGCCCGGTCTCCAGCCCGGCTGGACGCAGCAGCCCCCGCCGCAGTAGCGGCCGCTGCCGCCGGGCTCCTGGCGACCGGTCAGGAGCCCGGCGGCACACACGACGAGGCCCGGCACTTTCCCAAGTGCCGGGCCTCGTTCCGTGCTCCGGCGGCCCCGCCCACGCGGGCACCGCCGTACGCCGTCGGGAAGCCGCCGTCAGTCCTCGGCGGAGGCGATCAGCTCGCGTGCTTCCTTGATGTCGACCGCCATCCGCTCCAGCAGTCCGTCGAGCGTCTCGAACTTCTCCATGCCGCGGAGGTAGGCGTAGAAGTCGACCGCGACGTGCAGGCCGTACAGGTCCAGGCCGACGCGGTCGATCGCGTGGGCCTCGACGGTCCGGGCCGTGCCGTCGAACTGCGGGTTGGTGCCGACCGAGATGGCCGCCGGCATCCGCTCGCCGGCCGCGTGCAGCCAGCCCGCGTACACCCCGTCCGCCGGGATCGCGGTGTGCGGCAGCGTCTCCACGTTCGCCGTCGGATAGCCCAGCTCCCGGCCGCGCTGGGCGCCGCGCACCACCACGCCCTCGACCCGGTGCGGCCGTCCCAGGACCTCCATCGCGCCCGCCACGTCGCCCTCGGCGACCAGCCGCCGGGTCAGGGTCGAGGAGAACGGCTCGCCGCCGCCCGCGGTGCCCCGTTCGAACAGGTCGACCACCTCGACCGCGTAGTCGTAGGTGCCGCCCAGCTCGGCGAGCGTGTCCACGGTGCCCGCGGCCTTGTGTCCGAAGCGGAAGTTCGGCCCCTCCACGACCAGCTGCGCGTGCAGCTTGTCGACCAGGACCTTGACCACGAAGTCGGCCGGGGCCAGCTTCGAGAACTCCTGGGTGAACGGCAGGATCAGCACGGCGTCCACGCCGAGGCCGGCCATCAGCTCGGCGCGCCGCTCGTGCGGGGCCAGCAGCGGCGGGTGGGTGCCGGGCCGTACCACCTCGCTGGGGTGCGGATCGAAGGTGACCACCACGGCCGGCACGCCCAGCTCCCGGGCGCGGGCCACCGTCTTCCCGATGATCAGCTGGTGTCCGCGGTGCACGCCGTCGTAGGAGCCGATGGTGACGACGCTGCGTCCCCAGCCCTCGGGGATGTCCTCCAAGCCACGCCAGCGCTGCACTGTGCCCGCTCCTCGCCAGAACTCTCGTCCGTCACTGCGCCGGAAGAACCCGGTCGGATCCGGGCACCCTCGGCCTTACGCAGGTCTAAGACTGCCATGCCGTGCGCATCGGTTCGCGGGAAGGGTCGCCTCGCTTCTGTGGAGTGCGGCACCCGGCGGCGCCCGTCCGGCCGCCGCGGCTTGCCCCTTCACCCGTGCGCCGGAGCACGGCACCGCCGTCCGCGCCCCTGCCGGGCGGACGGCGACGGGCGGCGCCATGTCCATGGCACCGCCCGTCCGTGCTGTCCGTCCCCGGTCCCCGCTACGGCGCGAAGACCGCGAGGCTCTTCGCCCGGCCGCCCTGGTTCTCCAGCAGCGCCACGAACGTCCCGTCCGGCGCGAACGCCGCGGCCGGTCGCCCGCCCGCGTCGTCGAACCGCGGCATCGGGAGACGCACCCCGTTGGTCAGCAGCCGCGCCTGGTCCAGCGTGACGTCCCAGCGAGGGAAGGCCGCGGCCGCCGCCTCGCCGATCGGCATGACCGGCAGCCCGCCGCCCGTCTCGTCGTCCACGGACGCCTGGAGCTGCTCCAGCGTGCGGGCCCGGTCGAGCTTGTACGGGCCGACCCGGGTGCGCCGCAGCGCGGTCAGGTGCCCGCCGACGCCGAGCGCCTCCCCCAGGTCGCGGGCGAGCGCCCGGATGTACGTACCGGAGGAGCACTCCACCGAGACCAGCAGGTCGGTGACGGGCGTGCCGTCCTCGGCCTCGGTCTCCTCGGCGGAGTACACGACGAACGAGGAGACGGTCACCGGGCGGGCCGGTATCTCCACGTCCTCGCCCTTGCGCACCCGCGCGTAGGACCGCTTGCCGTCGATCTTGATGGCGCTGACCTTGGACGGCACCTGCATGATGGCGCCGGTCAGGTCGGCCACGCCCGCGTCGATCGCCGACCGGTCCAGGCCGTGCGCAGCCGTGGACGCGGTGATCTCGCCCTCGGCGTCGTCGGTGACCGTGGTCTGGCCCAGCCGGACGGTACCGACGTACTCCTTCTCGGTCAGCGCGAGGTGGCCGAGCAGCTTGGTGGCGCGTTCGATGCCCAGGACGAGCACGCCCGTCGCCATCGGGTCGAGCGTGCCGGCGTGCCCGACGCGGCGGGTGCGGGCCATGCCCCGCATCTTCGCCACCACGTCGTGCGAGGTGAAGCCGGCCGGCTTGTCGACGATGACCAGGCCGTCCGGCGCCCCCTGCTTGGCGCGGGTGCGCTCCACGCGCTTCGCGCCGGTGTTCTCGCGCTTCATTACGCCGTGGTGTCCTCGTCCTCGTCGCCGGGCTTGCGGTACGGGTCCGCCTCGCCCGCGTACGCGGCACCCGAGGACACCTCGCGCACCTTGGCGTCCGAGGCCCGCGCCTTGTCGAGCAGGTCCTCGATCGTCTTGGCGTTCTCCGGCAGCGCGTCCGCGACGAACGTGAGGGTCGGGGTGAACTTCACGCCCGCCGCCCGGCCGACCTCGGAGCGCAGGATGCCCTTGGCGCTCTCCAGCCCGGCCGCCACGCCGGCCCGCTCCTCGTCGTCGCCGTAGACCGTGTAGAAGACCGTCGCCTCCCGCAGGTCGCCGGTGACCCGGGTGTCCGTGATGGTCACGTGCGAACCCAGGCGCGGGTCCTTGATGCCGCGTTGCAGCTTCTGGGCGACCACCTCCCGGATGAGGTCCGCCAGCTTCTTCGCCCGCGCGTTGTCGGCCACTGGTCCGTCTCCTTCTGTCTCTTTCACCATGGTGCTCGTGGCGCCGACGACCCGCTCAGTCGTCATCGTCGCCGTGGAGCCGCCGGCGTACCGACAGCAGCTCCACTTCGGGCCGTGCGGCGACCATGCGCTCGCAGCGGTCCAGTACGTCTGTGAGGTGCCCCGGGTCCCCGGACACCACCGCCAGGCCGATCCGGGCCCTGCGGTAGAGGTCCTGGTCACCGACCTCCGCCACGCTGACCGCGTACCTGCGGTGCAGTTCGGCGACGATCGGGCGGACGACGGAGCGCTTCTCCTTCAGCGACCGTACGTCGCCGAGGAGGAGGTCGAAGGACAGCGTCCCTACGTACATGCGGTGCGGGTAAGGCCACCCGTGGGGCACTAGATGGCAGATGTACGAGCCATCCGAACCGTACACGCAACAGCCGGGGCCGATCGACGGAAATATCCGCCGACCGGCCCCAGTCCCGCCCGGCCCCGGCCCGCCGGTGACGGCGGGCCGGGAACGCGGGCGGTGATGCGTGTGATCAGCCGCGCGGCTTCTCGCGCATCTCGTACGTCGCGATGACGTCGTCGACCTTGATGTCGTTGAAGTTGCCGAGGTTGATACCGCCCTCGAAGCCTTCGCGGATCTCGGTGACGTCGTCCTTGAAGCGGCGCAGACCCTCGATGTTGAGGTTCTCCGCGACGACCTTGCCGTCGCGGACCAGGCGGGCCTTGGTGTTGCGCTTGACCTCGCCGGAGCGGATGAGAACACCCGCGATGTTGCCCAGCTTGGACGACTTGAAGACCTCGCGGATCTCCGCCGTACCGAGCTCGACCTCTTCGTACTCCGGCTTGAGCATGCCCTTGAGGGCCGCCTCGATCTCCTCGATCGCCTGGTAGATGACCGAGTAGTAGCGCACGTCCACGCCCTCGCGCTCGGCCATCTGCGTCGCGCGGCCTTCGGCGCGGACGTTGAAGCCGATCACGATCGCGTCGGAGCCGGACGCCAGGTTGATGTCGGACTCCGTGACCGCACCGACGCCGCGGTGCAGGACCCGGATGTCGACCTCTTCGCCGACGTCGAGCTGGAGCAGCGAGGACTCCAGGGCCTCGACCGAACCGGACGCGTCGCCCTTGATGATGAGGTTGAGCTGCTGGACCTCGCCGGCCTTGAGTACCTTGTCCAGGTCCTCCAGCGACACCCGGCGGGTTCGCTTGGCGAACGCGGCGTTGCGCTCACGGGCGGCGCGCTTCTCGGCGATCTGGCGGGCCGTGCGGTCCTCGTCGACGACCAGGAAGTTGTCGCCGGCGCCCGGGACGTTGGTCAGACCCAGGACCAGGACGGGGGTCGACGGACCCGCTTCCTCGACGTTGTTGCCCTTGTCGTCGAGCATCGCCCGGACCCGGCCGTACGCGTCGCCGGCCACCATCGTGTCGCCGACGCGCAGCGTGCCGCGCTGGACCAGGACGGTCGCCACGGCGCCGCGGCCACGGTCGAGGTGGGCCTCGATCGCGATGCCCTGGGCGTCCTGCTCCGGGTTGGCGCGCAGGTCCAGAGCGGCGTCCGCGGTCAGGACCACGGCCTCCAGCAGCTGGTCGATGTTCTCGCCCTGGCGGGCGGAGATGTCGACGAACATCGTGTCGCCGCCGTACTCCTCGGCCACCAGGCCGTACTCGGTCAGCTGACCGCGCACCTTGGTCGGGTCCGCGCCCTCGACGTCGATCTTGTTGACCGCGACCACGATCGGCACGTCGGCCGCCTTGGCGTGGTTCAGCGCCTCGATCGTCTGCGGCATCACACCGTCGTTGGCCGCCACCACGAGGATCGCGATGTCGGTCGACTTGGCACCGCGGGCACGCATGGCGGTGAACGCCTCGTGACCCGGGGTGTCGATGAAGGTGATGCGCCGCTCTTCGTCGTTGACCTCGGTCGCGACCTGGTAGGCACCGATGTGCTGGGTGATGCCGCCGGCCTCGCCCGCGATGACGTTCGTCTTGCGGATCGCGTCGAGCAGCCGGGTCTTTCCGTGGTCGACGTGACCCATGACGGTCACCACCGGCGGACGCGCGACGAGCATCTCCTCGCCGCCCTCGTTCTCGCCGAAGTCGATGTCGAACGACTCCAGGAGCTCGCGGTCCTCCTCCTCCGGGGAGACGATCTCTACGACGTAGTTCATCTCCTCGCCGAGGAGGTGCAGCGTCTCGTCGGAGACGGACTGCGTCGCGGTGACCATCTCACCCAGGTTCAGCATGACCTGGACGAGGGACGCCGGGTTGGCGTTGATCTTCTCGGCGAAGTCGGTCAGCGAGGCACCGCGCGACAGCCGGACCGTCGCACCGTTGCCACGGGGCAGCATGACGCCGCCCACCGACGGGGCCTGCATGGCCTCGTACTCCTGACGACGCTGCCGCTTCGACTTGCGGCCACGGCGCGCGGGACCGCCGGGACGGCCGAAGGCGCCCTGCGTGCCACCACGGCCACCGGGACCACCCGGACGGCCGCCGAAGCCGGGACGGCCGCCGAAGCCACCGCCACCACCGGGACCGCCGCCACCGGGACGGCCGGCGAAACCGCCGCCGCCACCCGGACGACCGCCGCCGCCACCGGGACGGCCGGCGAAGCCGCCGCCACCCGGACGACCGCCGCCGCCACCGGGACGACCGGCACCACCGGGACCGCGACCGCCGCCACCGGGGCCCGGACGGGGACCGGCGGCCGGGCTCTTCGGCATCATGCCCGGGTTGGGACGGTTACCGCCGCCGGGACGCGGGCCGCCCTGGCCGGCGCCCTGCGGGCGGGGCATGCCGCCCGGGGTCGGACGGGCGCCACCGGGCGCCTGCGGACGGGGACCGCCCTGGCCACCCTGGCCGCCCTGCGGACGCGGGCCGCCGGGGGCACCCGGGCCGCCGGGGCGCGGCGCGCCACCGGGACGGGGGGCCTGCGGGCGGGCCATGCCGGTCGAGCCGCCGGAGGTGAAGGGGTTGTTGCCCGGACGCGGTCCGGACGGACGGTTGCCGCCGGGGCGCGGGGCCCCCTGGCGCTCGCCGCCGGGACGCGGCGCGTTGCCGCGGCCCTGGCCGCCGTCACGGCCGCCCTGGCCGCCCTGCGGGCGGGCCGGACGCGGGCCGGGGGTGGCGCCGGGCTTCGGGGCCGGAGCCGACGGCGGAGCCTGGAACTCGGGCTGCGCCGGCGCGGCCGGCGCGGGCTTGGGCGCCGGGGCCTTCGGACCCGGCGTGGGGCGCGGACCCGGGGTCGGGGCCGACTTCGGGGCCTCGGCGGGAGCCGCCGGGGCCTGGGACTCGGGTGCCTCGGGGGCGGCCGGCGCCGGAGCGGCGGGGCCCGGCTTGGGGGCGCCCGGCTTCGGGGCGGCGGGGCGTGCGCCCTGCGCCGGGGACGGCGCGGGCTTCGCAGGCGCGCTCTTGCGCGGTGCTGCGGGCTTGCCGGCGGCACGGCCGTTGCCGTTGCCCGCCTGGAAAGCGTCGGTCAGCTTTCGAACAACCGGCGCCTCGATCGTCGAGGACGCCGAACGGACGAATTCACCAAGTTCTTGGAGCTTGGCCATGACGACCTTGCTCTCCACTCCGAACTCCTTGGCGAGTTCGTATACCCGGACCTTAGCCACTTCGCTCCTTCTAGGTCCGGGTGTCCACCGGACCGTCGCTACTTCATGGGCGTACTCATCGCGTACTCATCGAGTGCTCATCGCAATCTCGACCTACTTCCGACTCGCGAGGTACCTGACCGCACGGTTTTCCGTGCGCTGTGCTTTCTTACGGTGTTGCCCGATCAACCGGTGGGGCTTGATCGGCATGCGCCCGTTCGACGAAGCGGCGCAAGGCCGTCGCATCGAACGGTCCCCGGCCCCGGAAGGCCCGGGGGAAGACCCGGCGGCGGACCGCCAGGTCGAGACAGACCCGTGTCGGGTGCACATAAGCACCCCGGCCGGGCAGCGTACCGCGAGGATCGGGGACACACTCACCCTCGATCGCCACGATGCGCAGCAGATGGCTCTTGGCCGCTCGCTCCCGGCACCCCACACAGGTGCGCTCAGGGCATGCGCGGGCATGCGTCCGGCCAGACACTGCTTAAGTCTACCTCCCCGCGACGGCCTCACCCCTACGGGGTAATGCCCGAACGGTCGCTCAAAATTCCGGTGGGCCGCCACCGATTTTCGGCTGCGGCCGCACCCTGACGTGTCCCGGCCCCCGGCGGGGACGGGCGGATGGCCCGTACCCGGCGGCGGCCCGGGCTCAGCTCTGGTCCCCGCCCTGGTCGGTGTCCGGGCGGATGTCGATGCGCCAGCCGGTGAGCCGGGCGGCGAGCCGGGCGTTCTGCCCTTCCTTGCCGATGGCCAGCGACAGCTGGTAGTCGGGGACGGTCACCCGGGCGGAGCGCGCCGCCAGGTCGACCACCTCGACCTTGCTGACCCTGGCGGGCGACAGGGCGTGCGCCACCAGCTCGGCCGGGTCGTCCGACCAGTCGACGATGTCGATCTTCTCGCCGTGCAGCTCGGCCATGACCGCGCGCACCCGGCCGCCCATCGGGCCGATGCAGGCGCCCTTGGCGTTCAGCCCGGAGCGGGTGGACCGCACGGCGATCTTGGTGCGGTGGCCCGCCTCACGGGCGATGGCCGCGATCTCCACCGAGCCGTCGGCGATCTCCGGCACCTCCATGGCGAAGAGCTTCTTCACCAGATTGGGGTGGGTGCGCGAGAGCGTCACGGACGGGCCGCGCACGCCCTTGACCACCCGGACCACGTACGAGCGCAGCCGCGTGCCGTGCGCGTACTCCTCGCCCGGGACCTGCTCCTGCACCGGCAGGATGGCCTCCAGCTTGCCGATGTCGACCAGGACGTTCTTCGGGTCCCGGCCCTGCTGGACGACGCCCATGACGACGTCGCCCTCCCGTCCGGCGTACTCGCCGAAGGTGATCTCCTCCTCGGCGTCCCGCAGCCGCTGGAGGATGACCTGCTTGGCGGTGGTCGCCGCGATCCGGCCGAAACCCGACGGGGTGTCGTCGAACTCACGGGGCTCGGCGCCCTCTTCGAGGTCGGCCGGGTCCTCCTTGGCCCACACCGTCACGTGCCCGGTGTCGCGGTTCAGCTCCACCCGCGCGTGCCGGCGGCTTCCCTCGGTGCGGTGGTACGCGATGAGGAGGGCCGACTCGATCGCCGCGACCAGCAGGTCGAACGAGATCTCCTTCTCCCGTACCAAACCCCGCAGGGCACTCATGTCGATGTCCACGGCTACGCCTCCTCCTGGCTCTCGTCGTGCTGCTCGGCGCGGTCGTCGCGCCCCTGGTCCTGCTTGCGGTTGAACTCGATCTCCACGCGCGCCTTGGCGATCTCGGCGAAGGCGACCCGCCGGGCGGTGGGCTTGCGCCCCTTGACGCCCGGGACCTCCAGGTCCAGGCCCTCGTCGTCCATGGCGGTGATGCGTGCCACCAGCTCGCCGCCCTCGTGGAGTTGAGCCTTGACGAGGCGGCCGACGGCGCGGCGGTAGTGCCGCGGCTCGGTCAGCGGGCGGTCGGCTCCGGGGGAGGTGACCTCCAGCGTGTACGGGGCGCCGCCCATGACGTCGGAGTCGTCCAGCGCCTGCGACACCTCGCGGCTCAGCTCGGCACACTCGTCGAGCTGTACGCCGTCGTCGGAGTCGACCACGATCCTCAGCACACGCCGCTTTCCGGCCGGTGTCACCTCGATCTCTTCCAGATCCAGGTCTCGCGCGGCGACGAGCGGTTCAAGCAGTCCGCGCAGCCTCTCGCTCTGGGTGGTGCTCATCCGGGTGACTCCTCGGCCGCGTGTGCTGTTGTGGGAAGGTCGCGTGTCGGGTCAAAGCCTAGCTGTTCCGGCGGGGTACTGACGATTCGGTGGCGGGTCACGGATACGCTCGCCTGCGGTGATCACTACGGACGCCCCCACCGAAGACCCCGGGAAGTCACACGTGCACAACGTCGCGCTCACGCGCAGGAGGACCTTGCTGGCCGGCTCCGTGCTCGGCGGGACGGCGCTGCTGCTCACCGGCTGCTCGGAGGATTCCGGGTCCGGCGGGGGCAGGAAGGACGCGGACGCGGCGGCGGAGGCGCGGCTGCGCGCGCGGGCCGCGCGGGACAGCGCCGCGCTGCTCGCCCGGTACGACGCGACGCTCGCCGCGCACCCCGGCCTCGGCGAGCGGCTGCGGCCGCTGCGCGCCGAAGTGGCCCGGCACGCGGCGGCGTTCGGCGGGGCCTCCCCCGCGCCGTCCGCCTCCGCCGCCCCCTCCACGTCGCCCCGTGCGGGCGCGTCGGCCGCGCCCTCCGCCCCCGCCTCCCCCGCCGTCCCGCCGGACGCGCAGCGGGCGCGGGCGGACCTCGCGGCGGCGGAGCGGCGTACCGCCGACGCCCGGGCCGCGGCCCTCGTGGACGCTCCGCCGGAGCTGGCCGGGCTGCTGGCGTCGGTCGCGGCGGCGGGCGCGGCGCACGCGTACCTGCTCACGGAGGGCGGCGCGTGAGGCGCGCCGCGGCGACGGTGGCACCGATCACGGACGACAGGCCGGGCCCGGCCCCGGCCGCGGAAGGGGCACAGCGATGCTGACATCCAGGGCGGCGCGCGCCGAGGCGGCGGCGAGCGGTACACGGGGCGCCGAGCTGCGGGCACTCCAGGCGGCGCTGGCGGCCGAGCACGCCGCCGTCTACGGCTACGGCGTGGTCGGCGGCCGGATCGGTGCCGACCGGCGCAAAGAAGCGCGGGAGGGGTACGACGCGCACCGCGCGCGCCGGGACGCGCTCCGGCGCGGCGTGCAGGACCTCGGCGGCACACCCCAGGCCGCCGCGGCCGCGTACGAGCTGCCGTTCCCGGTGCCGGACGCGGCCGCCGCCGTCCGGCTGGCCGCGGAGCTGGAGGACCGGGTGGCGGCGGTGTACGCCGATCTCGTACGGGCCGGGGGCGGTGCCCGGCGCCGGGACGCGGCCGGGGCGCTGCGGGAGGCCGCGGTGCGGGCGGTGCGCTGGCGCGGCAGCGGCGTAGCCTTCCCTGGGCTCACGGAGCGCGCCGGGGGCGCCGGCATCCCGTCCGGCGCCCCCGGCGCCGCCGCGGCCGGTTATGACGGGCCGCCCGCACCGGGGGCCACCGCGCCGGTCCACGACGACCGGTTCACCGCACCGATCCACCGAACGTCCGTCGAAAGGGACAGCACACGCATGGCTACGGCACCCATCGAACCGCCGCAACGGCTGGTGAGCGCGCTCGGCGGCGACCCGGACGGCCCGGCCGGTGCCTGGCTCGACGCGCTGCCCGGGCTCGTGCAGCAGCGGCTGGACGCCTGGGAGCTGACTTTGGAGCGGGTGCACGCCCCGGGCGGGCGCAGCAGCCTGCTCGCGTACGTGCGGCAGGCCGACGGCACCCCGGCGGCGCTGAAGTTCCCGGCGCCCGGCCGGGCGCCGGCGCACGAGGGCGCGGCGCTGGCGCAGTGGGACGGCTGGGGCGCGGTCCAGCTGCTGCGCGCCGACGCGGACAGCGGTGCGCTGCTCCTGGAGCGGCTGCGGGGCGCGGTGTCCCTGCGCTCGCTGCCGGAGGCGAAGGCCCTGCTGGAGGCGGCGGGGACGGTACGGCGGCTGTGGGTGCCGCCGGCCGCGGACCACCCCTTCCCGTCGCTGGCGGACCGTACGGAGGAAGCCGTCGAGGAGCTGCGGGCGCTCGGGTCCGCGACGGTGGCCGCCGGGCCGCTGCTGGACGAGTGCCTGGAGCTGCGCCGGGCGCTGCCGGCCGACGCGCCCGAGGAGGTGCTGCTGCACGGCGCGTTCCGGCAGGGCAAGGTGCTGGCCGGGGAGCGGGCGCCGTGGCTGGCGGTCGGCCCGTCGCCGGTGGTCGGCGAGCGGGCGTACGACCTGGCCTGGCTGGTGCTGGACCGCTTCGAGGACCTGGCGGCCGGTTCGGGGGCCGCGTCGGCGGCCCGGCGCCGGGTGGCCAAACTGGCGGACTCCCTGGACGTGGACCGGGACCGGCTGCGCAGTTGGACGCTCCACCGCGCGGTGGCCGCGGGAGTGCGCGAACTGACGACGCCGGGCGGCGACGAGCAGCGCGGCGAGCTGCTGCTGGAGTTCGCCACCTGGCTGTAGGCCCGGCGGACGGCGCGGCAGCCCTGTGGAGAGGGCGCGCGAAGGCGATCGGGGCCGGACCGGACCGGACTCCCGGTCCCGCCCGGCCCCTGGGCCGTTCCGCGTCCGTCAGGCGCTCAGCCGGGCCACGGCCTCCTCGACCGTCAGCTCCTCGCGCTCGCCCGTACGGCGGTCCTTCAGCTCGACGACGCCCTCACCGGCGCGGCGGCCCGCGACCAGGATGGTCGGCACGCCCAGCAGCTCCGCGTCGGTGAACTTCACGCCCGGCGAGACACCGGCCCGGTCGTCCACCAGGACCCGCAGCCCGGCGGCGCCCAGCTTGTCACCGACCTCCAGGGCCAGCTCGGTCTGCTTGGCCTTGCCCGCGGCGACCACGTGCACGTCGGCCGGGGCCACCTCGCGGGGCCAGCACAGGCCGGACTCGTCGTGGGTCTGCTCGGCGAGGGCGGCCACGGCGCGGGAGACGCCGATGCCGTACGAGCCCATCGTGACGCGTACCGGCTTGCCGTTCTGGCCGAGCACGTCCAGCTCGAAGGCGTCCGCGTACTTGCGGCCCAGCTGGAAGATGTGGCCGATTTCGATTGCCCGGTCGATGCGCAGGCCCGCGCCGCACTGGGGGCAGGGGTCGCCCGGCTCGACCACGACGACGTCCAGGTACTCGTCCACCTCGAAGTCGCGGCCCGCGACGACGTTGCGGGCGTGCTTGCCGTCCTTGTTGGCGCCGGTGATCCAGGCGGTGCCGGGGGCGACCCGGGGGTCGGCGAGGTACTTGAACGCCTTCCCCGCCAGGCCCTGCGGACCGACGTAGCCGCGCACCAGGTCGTCGCGGCCAGTGAAGTCCTCGGCGGAGACCAGCTCGACCGTGGCCGGGGCCAGGTGCTCGCCCAGCTTGCCGAGGTCCACCTCGCGGTCGCCGGGCACGCCCACCGCGACGATCTCGCCGTCCACCTTGACGAGGAGGTTCTTGAGGGTGGCGGAGGCGGGGACGCCCAGGTGCTCGGCGAGCGTCTCGATGGTCGGGGTGTCCGGGGTGTCCAGCTCCTCCATCGCGCCGACGCCGGAGGCGTCCGAGGGCTCGACCTTGACCGTGACGGCCTCGGTGTTGGCCGCGTAGTCGCAGGCCGGGCAGTCCACGAAGGTGTCCTCGCCGGCCGCGGCGGGGGCCAGGAACTCCTCGGAGGCCGAGCCGCCCATGGCACCGGAGACGGCGGAGACGATGCGGTAGTCCAGGCCGAGGCGCTGGAAGATCTTCTGGTACGCCTCGCGGTGCAGGCGGTACGACTCGGCCAGGCCCTCGTCGCTGCTGTCGAAGCTGTACGAGTCCTTCATCTGGAACTCGCGGCCGCGCAGCACGCCGGACCGGGGACGGGCCTCGTCCCGGTACTTCGTCTGGATCTGGTAGAGCATCACCGGCAGGTCCTTGTAGGACGTGCACTGGTCCTTGACCGTGAGGGTGAAGATCTCCTCGTGGGTGGGCCCGAGCAGGTACTCGGCGCCCTTGCGGTCCTTGAGGCGGAAGAGCAGGTCGCCGTACTCCTCCCAGCGCCGGCTGGTCTCGTAGGGCTCCTTGGGCAGCAGCGCCGGGAGCAGCACCTCCTGGGCGCCGATGGCGTCCATCTCCTCGCGCACGATCCGCGAGACGTTCTCCAGCACCTTCTTGCCCAGCGGCAGCCAGGTCCAGATGCCGGCGGCGGTGCGGCGGACGTAGCCGGCGCGCACGAGCAGCTTGTGGCTGGCGGTCTCGGCGTCGGCCGGGTCGTCGCGCAGCGTCTTGATCATCAATCGGGACATGCGCTGGACCTGGGCCATGGTGATTCTCCTGCGTAAGAAAAGTGACTGCCGCGAGGTTATCCGGAGGGGCGCGCCCCACGGAAATGGGATACACCCCGCGGCAGGCGGATCCCGTCCGGCGGGATCGCGCCCGGCCGCGTCCCGTTCACCGCTTGAGCGGCAGGGGCGCCCCCATCACGGCGTACGGGAGCGGGGCGCTCGGGAAGAGGACGCGGCGGGCCAGGTCCTGGTAGCCGAGGGAGCGGTAGAGGCCGCGGGCCGGGCTGTCGGTGTCGATGGCGGACAGGATGCTGCGCGGTTCGGTGGCGGCGTCCGTGATGCGGGTGATCAGTTCGCGGCCGATCCGCCGGTTCTGGAAGGCGGGCAGCACGTGCAGTTCGGTGATGACGAAGGAGTCGTCGAGCCACTGGTCCAGGCCGCGGGCGCGCAGGTACGGCTCGACGACGGTGGACCACCAGTGCGTACGGCTGTTGGGCATGCCGTAGACGAAGCCGACCAGCCGTCCGGCGGGGGTCGTGGCACCGAGGGCGCGGGCTCCGGGGCTGGTGAGGTGGCGCAGGACGATGTGGCGGCGGACGCCGATCTCGTCGTCGGTGAGTCCGAAGGCGAGCGCCTGCACGGCGAGCGCGTCGTCCACGCGGGCAGCGAGGTCGAGGGGGCCGACCGCGACGTCATCCATGGCGGGGAGCGTACAAGGCGCCGGGGCGGAAGACGATCGGCGGGGCGGCCGGTGTGCGGCGGCGGCCCGCCGCCGGGGGCGCGGCCGGCTCAGAAGAGCACACTCATGAAGGCGCCGGCCTCCCGGAAGCCGACCCGCCGGTACGCGGCCCGCGCCGCCGTGTTGAAGTCGTTCACGTACAGGGAGGCGACCGGCGCGACCTCGGTGAGGGCGTGGCGCAGCACCGCGGCCATGCCGGTCTCCGAGAGGCCCTTGCCGCGGTACTCGGGCGCGACCCAGACGCCCTGGATCTGGCAGGCCCGGGGGGTGGCGGCGCCGATCTCGGCCTTGAAGACGACCTGGCCGTCGTCGATCCGGGCGAACGACCGCCCGGCCCCGACCAGCTCGGCGACGCGCGCCTGGTAGAGCAGTCCGCCGTCGCCGGCCAGCGGCGAGATGCCGACCTCCTCGGTGAACATCGCCACGCACGCGGGCATGATCAGGTCCATCTCGTGCTTGCCGACGCGCCGTACGTACGGGTCGGGCTCGACCTCGGCGGCGAAGGACGAGGTGACCATCAGCGGCTGGTGGGCGCGCACCTCGCGGGCCGGGCCCCAGGCGGGTTCCAGGAGGGACCACAGTGCGGCGGTGGGTCCGGCCGGGCCGACGATGGAGGAGCAGCGCCGTCCCTGGCGGCGGGCCCGCTCGGCGAAGCCGCGCACCGCTTCGGGGGTGGCGCAGACGGGGACGAGGTTGGCGCCCGCGTAGCACAGCGACTCCAGACGGCCGCCCACGTACCAGCCCCACATCTCGCCGCCGAGCCGCCACGGGTCGAGCCCGGCGACCTGCACGCGCGCGGTGACGAAGGCATTGGCGACCGGGTCGCGGTCCAGCACCGCCAGTGCGTCGTCGAGTTCGCCGGGTTCCAGAACCTTGGTGGTCGTGGTCGTCAGCACGTGTCGGAAAGCCTCACCTTTACGGGCCTGGGAGGCCAGGCGACAGCAGGTCCTGGAACTTTACCTCCCCGGCAGCTGAGCTGCGGATCTGCTGTGCGGGTACCGCTTCCGGCGCGATGTACGCACGAGCCCCGCCACCGGTGTGGTCCGGCGGCGGGGCTCGTGGGGCGCACGCGGCGCCCGGGGCGGTGCGGGCGTCAGCCGGCGACGGAGATCTGGGGCTCGCCGGACATCACGCCGTCCTTCTGCATCTGCTCGGCGATCTTCATGGCCTCTTCGATGAGCGTCTCGACGATCTTCGACTCCGGGACGGTCTTGATGACCTCGCCCTTCACGAAGATCTGGCCCTTGCCGTTGCCGGACGCCACGCCCAGGTCCGCCTCACGCGCCTCACCGGGACCGTTGACCACACAGCCCATCACCGCGACCCGCAGCGGCACCTCCATGCCCTCCAGGCCCGCGGTCACCTCATCGGCCAGCTTGTACACATCCACCTGCGCACGCCCGCACGACGGGCACGAGACGATCTCCAGACGGCGCGGGCGCAGGTTCAGCGACTCCAGGATCTGGAGGCCGACCTTGACCTCCTCGGCCGGCGGAGCCGACAGCGAGACGCGGATCGTGTCACCGATGCCCTCGGACAGCAGCGCACCGAAGGCCACCGCCGACTTGATCGTGCCCTGGAACGCCGGGCCCGCCTCGGTCACACCCAGGTGCAGCGGGTAGTCGCACTGCGCCGCCAGCTGCCGGTACGCGTTGACCATCACCACCGGGTCGTTGTGCTTGACCGAGATCTTGATGTCCCGGAAGCCGTGCTCCTCGAACAGCGAGCACTCCCACAGCGCCGACTCCACCAGCGCCTCCGGCGTGGCCTTGCCGTACTTCTGGAGCAGCCGGCGGTCGAGGGAGCCCGCGTTCACGCCGATGCGGATGGGGGTGCCCGCGTCGGAGGCCGCCTTGGCGATCTCCTTGACCTTGTCGTCGAACTGCTTGATGTTGCCCGGGTTCACCCGGACCGCGGCGCAGCCGGCGTCGATCGCGGCGAACACGTACTTCGGCTGGAAGTGGATGTCGGCGATGACCGGGATCTGCGACTTCTTCGCGATGACCGGCAGCGCGTCGGCGTCGTCCTGGGTCGGGCAGGCGACCCGGACGATCTGGCAGCCGGAGGCGGTCAGCTCGGCGATCTGCTGGAGCGTGGCGCCGATGTCGGACGTGCGCGTGGTCGTCATCGACTGCACCGAGACCGGTGCGTCTCCGCCCACGGCGACCGGACCGACCTGGATCTGGCGGCTGACCCGGCGGTCGGCCAGCTTGGTCGGTACGTCCGGCATTCCCAGTGAAATGGCAGTCATCTGGCGAGCAACCCCAAGGTGTGGATCTAGGTCCCGAGATCGGCGGGCTCCGGCCTTCGAGATTACGGCACGAGGGTCGCCGTGGGCACATCGATCCCCTCCGGTCCCCCATCGGGGGCGGAGGAGCACCCGTGTGCGCCGTGCGGCGGCCGGGGGCCGGTCCGCGGCCCCCGTGCCTACGTCAGCTTCACCGGATTCACCACGTCCGCCACCAGGACCAGCAGAGTGAAGCAGATGAAGATCCCGGCGACGACGTAGGCGACCGGCATCAGCTTGGCCACGTCGAAGGGGCCGGGGTCGGGGCGGCGGAAGACGCGGGCGAAGGCGCGGCGGACCGATTCCCACAGGGCCCCCGCGATGTGACCGCCGTCCAGCGGCAGCAGCGGGAGCATGTTGAACAGGAAGAGGGACAGGTTGAAGCCGGCGACCAGGAAGAGCATGGTCGCCACCCGCTGCTCCGGCGGGATGTTCAGCGAGAAGACCTCGCCGCCGACCCGGGCCGCGCCGACCACGCCCATCGGGGAGTCCTGCTTGCGTTCGCCGCCGTTGAAGGCGGCGTTCCACAGGTCGGGGACCTTGGCGGGCAGGTTGACCAGCGACTGGACGCCCTGTTCGACCATGCTGCCCATGCGGTCCACGGACTGGCCGAAGGACTGCCGGACGATGCCGGTGGCCGGGGTGAAGCCGAGGAAGCCGGCGGTCACGTACTCGCCGGGCACGTACGCGCCGTGCCCGTCGGTCTTGGCGACCTTGTTCTCGATCAGGTCGGCGTGCAGCTGCTGCCGCCGGCCGTCCCGCTCGATGGTGATCGTCGCGGGTCCCGTGGTGTCCCGGATGCGCTGCTGGAGGGTGCCCCAGTCGGGTACGGGTTTGCCGTCGAACTCGACGATCTTGTCGCCGGCCCGCAGGCCCGCGGCCTTGGCCGGGGAGTCCTTGGCGTCCGCGGTGCACTTGCCGCTCTTGGCGGAGGCCGCGATGACACAGTCCGAGACCGAGCCGACCTGGGTGGTCTGGGTGCTGATGCCGAAGCCCATCAGCACGCCCATGAAGATCACGACCGCCAGGATCAGGTTCATGAACGGCCCGGCGAACATCACGATGACGCGTTTCCAGGGCTTGCGCGTGTAGAACAGGCGCTTCTCGTCACCGGGCTGCAGTTCCTCGAAGGCCGCCGAACGGGCGTCCTCGATCATGCCGCGCCAGGGGGAGGTGGACCGGGCGTGTATGGCGCCGTCCTCCCCCGGCGGGAACATCCCGATCATGCGGATGTAGCCGCCGAGCGGTATGGCCTTGATGCCGTACTCGGTGTCGCCCTTGCGCCGGGAGAACAGCGTCGGCCCGAAGCCGACCATGTACTGCGGCACCCGGATGCCGAACATCTTGGCCGTGGACAGGTGCCCCAGCTCGTGCCAGGCGATCGAGAAGAGCAGGCCGACGACGAAGACGACTATGCCCAGAACGGTCATCCAGGTCGTCATGCGCGAGCCTCCGATGTCGTACGGGCCGCTCGGGCGGCCAGCTCACGGGCGCGGGCGCGCGCCCAGGTTTCCGCCTGCAAGACGTCCGCGACCGTCAGGGAGGTTCCCCTGTCGGGCGTGCCGTGCTCCGCGACCACTTCGGCGACGGTATCGACAATCCCGGTGAACGGCAGCCCGCCCTTCAAGAACGCGTCGACGCATTCCTCGTTGGCGGCGTTGAAGACGGCGGGCGCGGTGCCGCCCAGTTCGCCGACGTGGCAGGCCAGCGGCACGGACGGGAACGCCTCGGTGTCCAGCGGCGAGAATTCCCACTGGTGGGCGCGGGTCCAGTCGATGCCGGGGGCGGCGTCCGGTACCCGGTCGGGCCAGCCGATGCCCAGGGCGATCGGCATCCGCATGTCGGGCGGGCTGGCCTGGGCCAGCGTGGAACCGTCGGTGAACTCCACCATCGAGTGGATGTAGGACTGCGGATGGACGACGACCTCGATGCGGTCGAAGGGCACGTCGTACAGCAGGTGCGCCTCGATGACCTCCAGGCCCTTGTTGACCAGGGTCGCGGAGTTGACCGTGATGACCGGGCCCATCGCCCAGGTGGGGTGGGCGAGCGCCTGCTCCGGCGTGACGGACGCCAGCTCGCGCTTCGTACGGCCGCGGAACGGCCCGCCGGAGGCGGTGACGACGAGCTTGCGCACCTC
Organism: Streptomyces sp. NPDC018019; assembly: GCF_044327805.1. Lineage (NCBI taxonomy): Bacteria > Bacillati > Actinomycetota > Actinomycetes > Kitasatosporales > Streptomycetaceae > Streptomyces > Streptomyces sp. NPDC018019. The sequence continues at coordinate 61,929 of NZ_JBIRGD010000016.1, forward strand.
CTTGCGGGGGCCGCCCAGCAGGCCCTGGAAGAGGGCGGAGTGCTCGGAGTCGACCGGGACGATCTGGCCGGGGCGGGCCTGGGCCTTCACCAGCGGGCCGCCGACGATCAGCGACTCCTTGTTGGCGAGCGCCAGCGCGCGGCCCGCCTTCAGGGCGGCGAGGGTGGGCGCGAGGCCGATGGAGCCGGTGATGCCGTTGAGAACGGTGTGGCAGGGGGAGGCGGCGACCTCGGTGGCCGCGTCGGGCCCGGCGAGGATCTCCGGCAGCGGCCGCCCCGCCCCGTACCGGGCGGTAAGCGCCTCGCGCAGCGCCGGCACCACGTCCTCGCGGGCCACCGCCACCGTACGGACCCGCAGCAGGTGCGCCTGCTCGGCCAGCAACGCCACCCGGCCGCCGGCCGCGGACAGCGCGGTGACCCGGAAGCGGTCGGGGTTGCGCAGCACCAGGTCGATGGCCTGGGTGCCGATCGAGCCGGTCGAGCCGAGGATCACGATGTCGCGCGGCCCGCCGCCGTCGCCGGTGAGCGGGGCGGGGACGAAGCGCAGATGCGGGTCAGCGAGGGTGTCCGTCATGGGCACCATTGTTGCCGGTCCGGGCGTGGTCGTGAGCCGCAGGGGACGTTGCCGGTCCGGGCGCGGCCGTGGGCCGCGGGGCGTTGTCAGTGGTCCGTGGGACCGTACGGACATGACGCGAACGATGTCCCCGCCCGCGCGGCTGGCCGCCGCGCACCTGCCCGCCGAGGTGGCGGACCGCTGGACGGCGCTGCTGCGGCCGGCGGTCCGCCTGACCCGCCCCGACAACCGCCGCGCCCCGATGTCCGGCCCGGTGGCCGGCCACCTGGGCGGTCTCCCGGAGCTGCCGCCGGACGTGCCGTGGCCGGTGTGGGAGGGCAACGGGCCGCTGAGTTTCGTCGCCTCGGTGTCGCTGGCCGCGCTGGCCGGCGCGGAGCTGGACATACCCCTGCCCGAGGACGGGACGCTGCTGTTCTTCGTGTCCTACGGTCCGGGGCAGACCGGCGACGGCGTCCCCGGCCTCGGCCCGGACGGGCAGCAGGGCGCCCGCGTGCTGTACGTCCCCGAGGGCACTCCCGTGGCCGAGCGCGGCGCTCCCGAGGGCATCGAGCCGTACCACCGGATACGGCTGTCGGCGGAGCCGGAGCTGACCTGGCCCGACCGGGAGGAACTGCGGATCGAGGACCTCCTGGCCCCGGCGGACCGGGACGACCCGCCCGAGTGGGTGGAGACGTTCGAGGACGCCCTGGGCGACCTCGAACCCCGGGTGCGCCACCGCATCGGCGGCCATCCCATCCCCGTACAGGACGGCGGACCGGAGTACGACGTCGTCCGCGAGGACGAGGACCCGGACGACTGGGTGCTGCTCGCCCAGATCGACAGCGACGAGCGGGCCTGGATGAACTGGGTCCACCAGGGCACGCTGTACTGGCTGATCACCCGGGCTGACCTGGCCGCGCGGAACTTCGCGGCGGCGCGCTTCACCTGGCAGTTCCTCTAGGCCCACCGGGCGAAGCGCGCCGCGCGCGGCTCAGCGGATCGGCCGGTGGACGTTCTCCCGCGCCGAGGGGCCGGGCGTCGCGTCGGCGATCCACGGACCGTCGCCGCTCGGGTCCACGACGCCGTCCTCCAGCCAGGTGTACGTGCCGGTCAGCACGCCCGCGACGACCTTCCGGTCCAGGTCGTCGGTGTTGGTCCACAGCCGGCCGAAGAGTTCGTCGACGCGGATGCGGGACTGCCGGCAGAACGCTTCGGCGAGCTGCCGCGCCTCCCGGCCGTGGTCGCCGGTGGCGCGCAGGTGCTCCGCCCGGACGACGGCGGCGCTCATGGCGAAGAGTTCGGCGCCGATGTCGACGATCCGGCCGAGGAAGCCCTGCTTGGTCTCCATCCGGCCCTGCCAGCGGGACATGGCGTAGAAGGTGGACCGGGCGAGCTTGCGGGCGGCCCGCTCCACGTAGCGCAGATGCCCGGCGAGTTCTCCGAACTCCGCGTACGTACGCGGTAGTTGGCCGGGCCCGGCGACCAGCTTCGGCAGCCAGCGGGCATAGAACGTGCCGGCCTTGGCGGCGGCCCGGCCCTTGTCGGTGAGCGACTTGTCGGGATCGATGAGGTCGCCGGCCACGGACAGGTGCGCGTCCACCGCCTCGCGGGCGATGAGCAGGTGCATGATCTCCGTGGAGCCCTCGAAGATCCGGTTGATCCGCAGGTCGCGCAGGATCTGCTCGGCGGGCACGGCGCGCTCGCCGCGGGCGGCGAGCGAGGCGGCGGTCTCGAAGCCCCGGCCGCCGCGGATCTGCACCAGTTCGTCGGCCATCAGACAGCCCATTTCGGAGCCGTAGAGCTTGGCCAGCGCGGCCTCGATGCGGATGTCGTTGCGGTCCTCGTCGGCCATCTGGGAGGCGAGGTCGACCACGGCCTCCAGCGCGAAGGTGGTGGCCGCGATGAAGGAGATCTTGGAGCCGACCGCCTCGTGCTTCGCGATCGGCTTGCCCCACTGCTCACGGGCGGCGGACCACTCGCGGGCGATCTTCAAGCACCACTTCCCGGCCCCGACGCACATCGCGGGCAGTGAGAGCCGGCCGGTGTTGAGCGTGGTCAGCGCGATCTTCAGACCGGCGCCCTCGGGCCCGATGCGGTTGGCGGCGGGCACCCGTACGCGGTGGAAGCGGGTGACGCCGTTCTCGATGCCGCGCAGGCCCATGAAGGCGTTGCGGTTCTCGACGGTGACGCCTTCGGCGGCGGCCTCGACGACGAACGCGGTGATGCCGCCCTTGTGGCCCTCGCTCTTCGGCACCCGCGCCATGACCACGAGGAGGTCGGCGACGACCCCGTTGGTGGTCCACAGCTTCACGCCGTCGAGTACGTAGTGGTCCCCGTCGGGTACGGCCATGGTCGCCAGCCGGGCCGGGTCGGAGCCCACGTCCGGCTCGGTGAGCAGGAACGCCGAGATGTCCGTCCGGGCGCAGCGCGGCAGGAAGGTGTCCTTCTGCTCCTGGGTGCCGAACAGTTTCAGCGGCTGCGGTACGCCGATCGACTGATGGGCGGAGAGCAGCGCGCCGATGGCCGGGTTGGCGGAGCCCACGAGGGCGAGCGCCTTGTTGTAGTAGACCTGGGTGAGGCCGAGGCCGCCGTACTTGGTGTCGATCTTCATACCGAGCGCGCCGATCTCCTTGAGACCGTCGATGGTCTCGTCGGGGATCCGCGCCTCGCGTTCGATGCGGGCACCGTCGATCTTCGTCTCGCAGAAGTCGCGGAGCTTGGCGAGGAACTCCTCCCCGCGCTGGGCGTCCTCGGTGGCGGGGGTGGGGTGCGGATGGATGAGGTCGAGCCGGAAGCGGCCCAGGAACAGTTCCTTGGCGAAGCTGGGCTTGCGCCAGTCCTGTTCCCGGGCGGCCTCGGCGACCTGCCGGGCCTCGCGCTCGGACACGTTGCGGGTGGATGGAGCGGTCATGAGGGGCTCACCTCGCCGCGGAGTCGGGTCACGGAGTGGGGCGTCGGCCGGTGGGGCCGGGCGGTCGGTGGGACCGGACGGTCGGCGGTCCCGTAATGCGGTGTTCCGTACCGGTCGGCGCCGGGCCGGTGGGCGTACGGCGATCCCGCCGCCGTCCGGCTACCGGCCAGTGCTACTTGTGAGTCTGTACCCGTTCCGTTCGACTTGCACCAGACTTCGCGGCACCGGACGGAGCGGACGGCGCCCCTCCGGCCCCGCCGCGCCTCAGCGGGCACCCGGCGTGACCAGCCCCGTCTCGTACGCCAGCACCACGGCCTGGGCCCGGCTGCACAGGCCCAGCTTGGCCATCGTCCGGTTCAGGTGCGTCTTCACCGTGGCCTCGCTGATCACCAGCCGGGCCGCGATCTCGGGGTTGGACAGTCCCCTGGCGGTGTGCCGCAGCACCTCCAGCTCCCGGGCGGTGAGCGCCTGGAGGGGTTCCGGCCCGTCCGCCGGTTCCGGCCCGGTCTCGTCCCGCTGCCGCGCGTACGCCTCGACCAGCCTGCGGGTGACGCTCGGCGCGAAGAGCATGTCGCCGCCCGCGACGGTGGCGATGGCCGAGAGCAGCCGCTGCGGCGGGGTGTCCTTCAGGAGGAAGCCGCTGGCTCCGGCGCGCAGCGCCGCGTACACGTACTCGTCCAGGTCGAAGGTGGTCAGCACCACGACGCGCGGGGCCGGTCCGCCGGCCTCGGCCGCGGTGCGCAGAATGCGTTCGGTGGCCGTGATGCCGCTGACCCCGGGCATCCGGATGTCCATGAGGATCACGTCGGGGCGGTGTTCGGCGGCCAGCCGGACCGCCTCCTCGCCGTCCGACGCCTCGCCCACCACCTCGACGTCGGGCGCGGCCCGCAGCAGGGCGGCGACGCCGGCCCGGATGAGGACCTGGTCATCGGCCACCAGCACCCTGATCATGCTCTGTCGTCCCTTTCCGAGGCGGGGGCGGCCCCGCCGCGGAGTGGACGGGCAGGGTGAGCCGCACCTGGAAGCCGCCGCCCGGCAGCGGACCGGCCCGCAGACTGCCGCCGTAAATCCTGGCCCGCTCGCGCATCCCTATCAACCCGTGTCCGGTGGAGAGTTGGCCGGAAGCCGCTGGTGGAAGGGTGGCTTCCGGGGACGGGGCGGGTGCGGCGGGCGGGCCGTCGTCGCGCACCTCGACCGTGAGGCGCTCGGTACCGTGGTCGATCCGCACCTCGACGCGGGCGCCCCGCGCGTGCTTGAGGGCGTTGGTCAGCGCTTCCTGTACGACGCGGTAGGCGCACTGTTCCAGCCCCGGCGCGTACGGCCGCCGCTCCCCCGTCGTGTGCAGTTCGACCGGCAGCCCGGCGGCCCGTACCCGCTCGACGGCCCCGCCGATCCGGTCGAGGCCCGGCGCCGGTTCGTAGGCGGTGGCGTCCTTGCCCTCGCCCGTCTCCCCGCGGTCCACGGCGGCCGGCCCGCCCGCCATCTCCCGCGGGTCCACGCGCAGCACGGCCAGCAGCCGCCGCATCTCCTCCAGCGCCTCGCCGCTCGTGCCGGCGATGGTGCCGAGCGCGCGGCGGGCGGTGTCCGGGTCGGAGGTGAAGACGTACCCGGCCAGCCCGGCCTGTACGGAGATCACGGACATGTGGTGGGCGACCACGTCGTGCAGTTCGCGGGCGATGCGCACCCGTTCGTCGGCGACCGCGCGCCGGGCGTTCTCCTCCTTCTCCAGGCGCAGTTGCCGGGCCATCTCGGTGAGCCGGACGTTGCGTTCGGCGGAGGTTCGGGCGACGTTGCCGAACCAGCAGAGGATCACCGTGTACAGCACGCTCTGCCCGAGCGTGGTCGGCCAGGCGCTCTCGTTGCCCGTCGTCCCGGCGAAGTTCCACAGCGCGGCCAGCAGCACGGAGCAGCCGGCGGCGACGCGCGGCGGCCGGTGGGAGGCGACGGTGTAGAGGGCCATCAGGCCGGCGAGGCTGTTGACGACGGGCCAGTAGTCCAGCGCGATGTAGGCGAACCACAGCAGGAAGACGCCCAGGAACACCGCGACGGGGGCCCGCCTGCGGGCCACCAGCAGCAGGTTGATCAGGCAGGTCAGTACGGAACCGGGGCCGTCCAGACGGTCCCAGCCGGCCGGTGCGTTGTCATGGCCGAGCAGCAGCGAAACGGTCGCGAAGGCGGCGGCGACGGCCGTGTCGAGGGTGAGTGGCGGCGGCCTCCGCACCCGCCGTCGCACCGCCCCGGCCACTCCGCCCCTGCGCACGGCCGCAGCGTAACCCGGGCCGCGCGAGGGGGCATCGAACCGGAGCGGGCCGTCCGCATACCGCGGAAGTTGTACGTCCGGGCCGGGGCTACCGCGGAAGTCACGCCCGCATTTCCACCCGCGACGGGACGCCCCGGCGCACGGCGGGCGCGTACGGTCGGAGCACACCACCACAGAAGTGCGGGGGCACGGGGGAGAACGGCACCGCCGCACGGGGGAACGGGGGAGGCAACGCGCTCCGGGACAGCGTGCCGGAGCGCGTTGCTCGTTCCGTCCGAGCGCCGCCCCCGGGAGGGGGACGGCGCGCAAAGGCCGGTCCTAGAGGTCCAGGCCGGTCAGTACGAGCACCCGCTCGTACGTGTAGTCCTCCATCGCGAAGCGCACGCCCTCGCGGCCCACGCCGGACTGCTTGGCACCGCCGTACGGCATCTGGTCCGCGCGGTAGGACGGCACGTCACCGATGATCACGCCGCCGACCTCCAGCTCCCGGTGCGCCCGGAAGGCGGCCTGCACGTCGTGCGTGAACACGCCCGCCTGGAGGCCGTACTTGGAGTCGTTGACGGCCGCAAACGCCGCCGCCTCGCCGTCCACCTTCGTCAGGCTGAGGACCGGCCCGAAGACCTCCTCGCAGGCCAGCGTGGCGCCGGCCGGCACGTCCTCCAGGACGGTCGGCGCGTAGGAGGCGCCGTCCCGCTTGCCGCCCGCGAGCAGCCTGGCGCCCGCCCCGACGGCCTCGTCGACCCACGCCTCGACACGCTTGGCGGCGTCCTCGCTGACCAGCGGGCCGACCTCGGTCGCGTCGTCCGACGGGTCGCCGGTGACCTGCGCGTTGACGGCGGCCACGATCCTGGGCACCAGGCGGTCGTAGACGGACGCGTCGGCGATCACCCGCTGCACCGAGATGCAGGACTGGCCGCCCTGGTAGTTGGAGAAGGTGGCGATGCGCTGCGCCGCCCAGTCCAGGTCGGCCTCGGAGGCGTAGTCCGCGAGCACCACGGCCGCGCCGTTGCCGCCCAGTTCGAGGGTGCAGTGCTTGCGCGGCACCGAGTCCATGATCGCGTAGCCGACCTGCTCGGAGCCGGTGAAGGAGATCACCGGCAGCCGCTCGTCCTGGACCAGCGCCGGCATCCGGTCGTTGGTCACCGGCAGGATCGACCAGGAGCCGGCCGGCAGGTCGGTCTCGGCCAGCAGCTCGCCGAGGACCAGCCCGGACAGCGGGGTGGCCGGGGCCGGCTTGAGGATGATCGGCACGCCCGCGGCGATCGCCGGGGCGATCTTGTGGGCGCAGAGGTTGAGCGGGAAGTTGAAGGGCGCGATGCCCAGCACCGTGCCGCGCGGGAAGCGGCGGGTCAGGGCGAGGCGGCCGGCGCCGCCCGCGTCGGTGTCCAGGCGCTGCGCCTCGCCGCCGTTGAAGCGGCGGGCCTCCTCGGCCGCGAAGCGGAAGACGGAGACGGCCCGGCCCAGTTCGCCGCGGGCCCACTTCATGGGCTTGCCGTTCTCGGCGGAGATCAGCCGGGCGATCTCCTCCGTGCGCTCCACCAGGCGCCGCTGCACCTGGTCCAGGGCGGCGGCGCGCACGTGGGCGGGGGTGGCCGCGAACTCGGCCTGCACGGCGACGGAGGCCGCGACGGCCTCCTCGACCTGCGCCTCGGTGGGAACGCTCACCGTGCCGACGAGACGGCCGTCCCAGGGGGAGGTGACGTCGAAGGCGTCCTCGCCGGTGGCCTGGCGACCGGCGAGCCAAAAGGCGGTGGGAGAAGTCACAGTGGGTCCCGGCCCTTCCGAAGTGGGGGTGGTACGGACGGCCCGCGTGGGCCTGGGTCCACCGTAGGGGCGGGGTGCGGCCGGGGCGTTTGTCCGGCGCGGAGTAGTCGTACGGTGCGGCCCGCCGCATTGGCGTACGGGTCGGCGTACCAGCGAGTACGGGTACCCGAGCCGGTGCGCGCCCGGCCCGGCGCCCGGCGGCGTACGACCGCGGACCCGCGGCCACCGGCCCCAGCCGCCAAACGGCCCGCGGACCCCGGCCCCGGCGCACGGCACGCCCCGCAACGGCTACCCCCCGGCCGCGCCCCCCGGCGCCTCCGTCACCGAAGCCGTCGTCTTGAGCGCGAGCCACAGCTCCATGCGCACGTCCGGGTCGTCCAGCGAGCGCCCGAGGATCTCCTCCACCCGCCGCATCCGGTAGCGCAGCGTGTGCCGGTGGACGCCCAGGTCGGCGGCGGCCGCGTCCCACTGGCCGTGCCGGGACAGCCAGGCCCGCAGGGAGGCCACGAGGTCGCCGCGGCCGGTGGCGTCGTGCTCGCGCAGCGCGCGCAGCAGGCCGTCGGCGAAGGCCCGTACGGCGTCGTCGGCGAGCAGCGGCAGGACCGACCCCGCCGCCACGTCCTCGTGCTCGACCAGCACCCGGCCGCGGCGGCGGGCAACGGACAGGGCCTGTTCCGCCTGGCGGTAGGCGTGCGCGGTGTCCCGCGGCCCGGCGGGCGCGGACAGGCCGACGGCCAGGCCCTCGCCGGAGCGCCCCGCCTCCGCGCGCGCCGTGCGCCCGCTCGGCATCGGCTGCCCGCCGAACCGGGCCTCGGCCGCCGCCGCGTACTCGGCGCACGCCTCCGCGGCGGCCCCGCCGTCCGCGGCCAGCACGACCAGCCGGCCGCCTTCCGGCACGGCCAGCACCGCCTCGCCGGTACGGGCCGCCGCCGACTCCATGGCGTCGGCGAGCGCGTCCAGGGCGGGCGGCGCGGGCTCCGTGCCGCCCGCGGCGACCGGTTCGGCGACCACCACCCGGAAGGGGGCGTCCAGGAGCCCGCCGTACAGCCGGCCCGCGACCGCCCGCGCGTGGTCCGGTTCGCCGGCCAGCAGCATCCGCAGCACCGCGGCGCCGAGCCGCTGCTCGGCCTCCTGGAGGGCGCGGGAGCGCTCGGTGGTCAGGGTCAGCAGGGCGACGGCGGAGTGCACGGCGAACCGCTCGGCGGTGCCCAGCGGGGCGCCCGTGCCGACCGCGAGCACACCGCGGGCGCGGCGGCCGGTGCCCAGGGACTGCAGCTCGACCCGGTCGTCGCCCGCCGCCTCGCTGACCACCGAGCTGGCGGGGGCCGGGCGCTCGCGCAGCCGCCCCACGTCGGCGCCGAGCCGGGCGGCCCGGCGGGCGGCCCAGTCCGGGGCCGCGGCGACCACCGCGCCGGACGCGTCGTACAGCGCGGCCCAGCCCTTGAGGTGCGCGGCGAGCCGGGCCAGCAGCTCGGCCGGGCCCTCGGCGCCGAGCGCCGCCCGGGTCAGCTCGCGCTGTGCCTCGAAGCCCTCGGTCACCGCGCGGTACTGGTCGGCGGCGACCGCGGCGGACACGGCCTTGCTGATGGCGATGAACGGCGTGCTGCGGGGCACGCCGAGCAGCGGCAGGCCCTCCTCGGCCGCGGCGGTGACCAGCGCGGCCGGCACGTCCTCGTAGTTGACGCCGACCGCGAAGCCGAGCCCGACGACCCCGGCGCCCGCGACCCGGCGCACATACCTGCGGGTCTCCTGCGGGTCCTCGGCGTCCAGCTTGAGGGCGGTGATGAGCAGCAGCTCGCCGCCTTCCATGTACGGCACCGGGTCGATCAGCTCGCTGGCGTGCGCCCAGCGCACGGGCGTGTCCAGCCGGTCCGCGCCCGCGAGCACCGTCAGCTTGAGCGCGGAGTGGTGGGCCAGGGAGGCGAGCGTGTGCGGCATGGGACCTTCGGTGGGGCGTCGGCGGGGCGGGCGTGGCGGTGACGGTCGGTGATCTTCTTCGCCGTCCCGTATGAACGGTCGCTGCCGATTCTGCCTCAGCGGAGGGGTGCGGGGGCGGGTTCGGCGGGGGATGCGGCCGTACGGGGTGGGGCGGCCCGGTACGGGCGGCGGCCGGGCCGGCTCCGGCCGGGAAAACCGGTGGACGCGCCCGGCCCCGCCGTGAACTGATCGGCACCGCCCGATACCGCACCGCCCGATACGGCACCACCACAGACGCCGCGCCCCGGAGGAGTCCCGATGGCCCGCTTCACGACCGTTCCCGGCCTGTTCCCGCCCCCGCGCTACTCACACGCCGCCGTCGTCGAGGCGGGCGACCGCCTGGTCTTCACCGCGGGCGCGGTCCCGCTGGACGCGGACGGCGATCTCGTCGGCCCGGGCGACGTCGCCGCCCAGACCCGTCAGGTGCTCGCCAACCTCGCCGCCCAGCTGGAGGCGGCCGGCAGCGGCCTGGACCGGGTGATCGCCAGCACGGTGTACGTGGCCGCCACCACCACCGAAGAGCTCTTCCCCGCCTGGGAGGAGGTCCGCGCCTCGGCCCTCTCCACAGGCCCGCACACCTCCACGCTCGTGGGCGTCACGGTCCTCGGCTACCCGGGGCAGCTGGTGGAGATCACGGCTACGGGGGTGGTGCGGGAGGACTGAGCCGGGCCGCCGGCCGGGGCCGGACCCCGGCCGGGCCCGCCTCACCCCCGCAGATCCACCAGCACCGGCGGCGCGTGCTCCCCCCGTACCGACGTCACCGACAGCACCGCATGGCCCGGCGGGACGGAGTTGGCCAGGTCGGAGGCGGACCAGCGTTCGCGTTCGACGGTGCGGACGGTGACGGCCTTGGCGGTGGCGGCCTTGCCGGTGACCAGGTGGCGGAAGACGTGGAACGCCTTCATCGCGGCGCCCTCCGCGATGATCTGCCGGTCCGTCACGTCGCGCGTCTCCACCCACTCCTTGCCCCACACCTCGGCGAACCGCGCGCCGTCCCAGGTCGTCACGCCCGCGAACGCCATCCGGCAGCCCACCGCGCCCAGCAGCGCGCTGCGCAGGGACTCGGGCACGTCGTCGAGGGAGCGCAGGGTCAGCAGGACGCCCGCGTTGGCGGCGCGCAGCCGTTGCAGGCCGCGCAGCGACTCCGCGGTGACGGTGTGCGACGCGTCGTCGAGGATCAGGCAGGCGAAGAGCGAGCGGTCGGTGCGGGCCGTGGCGCACTCGGTGAACTGGGCCAGCACCAGCCGGGCCAGGATGCGCGACGCCTCGGCGTGGCCGCGTTCGGGCAGGTCGATACGGACCCGCAGCGGGTGGTCGAGCGCGCGCAGGGACAGCCGGCGGTCGCCGCCCTCGGGGTCGAAGTACGGCGCGAAGGCGGGGCGGTCGAGCAGGGCGATGCGGTCGGCGAGGAGTTCGCCGATGTCCCCGGGGCGGCCGGACTGCCGTGCGCGGGCGTCGAGTTCGCGCAGCAGCGAGCGCGCCCCGGCGGTCTCCAGCGCGTCCCGCAGCGCGGCCAGCGCCGTCGCCGTGCCGTCGAGGAGTTCGCGCAGTTCGGGGACGGACGGGAAGCGGCCGTGTGCGGTGCGGAACGGGCCGAGCAGCTGGCCGAGCGCGGTCGCGGCGCGCCGGCTGTCGCCGCCGGGCAGGGTGGCGGCCAGGTCGCCGACGAGCGCCTCGGCGAGGACGCCGGCCGCTTCGTCGGGGTCGTCGGTGCCGCCGTACAGGTCCAGGTCGCAGTCCGGTTCGGGGGCGCCGATCCGTACGACCACGTCGAACGCGTCGTCCGGGCCGAGGGCGGAGCCGGCCGCGCCCACGGCGACCACCGCGCCGCGCCCGGCCAGCGCCTGGAGGCACATGGCCTCCACGACGGGCCGCACCACGCGGGTGGTCTTGCCGCAGCCGGGCGGGCCGACGGCCAGCAGTGAGGTGCCCAGCAGCGCCGGGTCGAGGGCGCAGCCGGTGCCGCGGTGTGCGTGGGGGTTGCGCGGGTGGTCGGTGGCGGTGCCGATGCGCACCTGGTGGGCGAGCAGGTCGTGCCGGGCGGAGCGGGTGGGCAGGTCGCGCAGGCCGGAGGGGTGGGCGCAGGCGGCGGCGCCGTGCCGCAGGACGGTGTCGGTGAAGGCGGCGACGGAGTTCCGGCCGGAGCGCACCGAGTGCCAGGCGCGTTCGATGCGGGCCACGTCGACGTCGTTCATACGGCCGGACAGGGCCTCGGCGGCGAGTTTGTCCGCGGCGTCCGGCGCGCCGCCCGCACGCAGCGCGGGCCACCGGGCGCGGTCCGCCTGCGGCTCCGGCACGGTGTCGGGCCGCTGCTCCCGGGCGCGGCGCAGCACCGGCGCCAGGCAGCGCCGCCCCAGCTCCCGCCAGCGCCCGAGGCGTCCGAAGACCAGGACGAGGAGGGCCAGGACCAGGGCGTAGTAGAAGTACGTGAGCCAGACGTAGATCATCTTGTCGCCGCCGGCCGAGCGCCAGGAGTCGGGCGTCAGAAGCAGCAGCGGATAGAGCCAGAACGGGCCGAGGTAGCCGTTCCACAGCAGGGACCACAGCAGCCAGCCGCACAGGAACGAGATCAGCGCGCCGGTGACGAGCTGCCGGGTAGGCACCCGGTCGGGGTTCTCGGCGGGCCGGGGGACGTGCCCGTACGTCCAGATACCGGGCGCGGCGGCGCGGCGGGGGGCGCGCAGCCAGCGCAGGAACGCGCCGTCCTCGAAGGCGGGCGGCGCGGACGGCACCGGCGGTGCTCCCGGCACTGTCGGCGGGGTTCCCGGGACCGGTGGCGGGACGGACGGGACCGGTGGTGCCGCGGGGCGGGGTACGTGGTGGTCGGTGCGGGTGTGCGGTGCGTCGTGCTGCGTGCCCTCGGTGTCCATCCGGTGCCCCTCGTCCCCCTCGAGACGTGCGGGCACGCGGCGGGCATCCCCGGCCGCGCACCCTGCTGTTCCCTGCGTACGCCGCCGCTCAATCTACTGGCCGTACCGCGCCGCTATGTCCGGTGCGGACAACGCAACACGCGCACTTCTCCCGAACGGAACATGCCGACGCCCGGCTCGGCCCCCTAGCCTGCGAGCACAACCCCTTCAGAACGTCCCGTTCCACCCCCAGGAGACTGCCATGACCGAACTGTCCGGAGGCCCCGCCCTCCCCCAGGAGCGTCGCGTCGTCACCGCGATCCCCGGCCCCAAGTCCCAGGAGCTGTGGGCGCGCAAGCAGGCCACGGTGGCCGGCGGCGTCGGGGCGGTGCTGCCCGTCTTCGCCAAGCGCGCGGGCGGCGGCATCCTGGAGGACGTCGACGGCAACTCCTTCATCGACTTCGGTTCGGGCATCGCCGTCACCTCGGTCGGCAACAGCGCCGAGGCCGTGGTGCGCCGGGCCACCGCGCAGCTCGCGGACTTCACCCACACCTGTGTGATGGTCACGCCGTACGAGCCGTACGTGGAGGTCTGTGAGCAGCTGGCCGAGCTGACCCCGGGCGACCACGCCAAGAAGTCGGCGCTGTTCAACTCCGGCGCGGAGGCCGTGGAGAACGCCGTCAAGATCGCCCGCGCCTACACCAAGCGCCAGGCGGTCGTCGTCTTCGACCACGGCTACCACGGCCGGACGAACCTGACGATGGCGCTGACCGCGAAGAACATGCCGTACAAGCACGGCTTCGGCCCGTTCGCGCCGGAGGTCTACCGGGTGCCGCTGGCCTACCCGTACCGCTGGCTGACCGGCCCGGAGAACTGTGCCAAGGAGGCCGCGGACCAGGCCATCTCGCAGATCACCAAGCAGATCGGCGCGGAGAACGTGGCCGCGGTCATCATCGAGCCGGTGCTCGGCGAGGGCGGCTTCATCGAGCCGGCCAAGGGCTTCCTGCCCGCCATGGCCGAGTTCGCGAAGGAGAACGGCATCGTCTTCGTCGCGGACGAGATCCAGTCCGGCTTCTGCCGCACCGGCCAGTGGTTCGCGTGCGAGGACGAGAACATCGTCCCGGACCTGATCACGACCGCGAAGGGCATCGCGGGCGGTCTGCCGCTGGCGGCCGTCACCGGCCGCGCCGAGATCATGGACGCGGCGCACGCGGGCGGCCTGGGCGGCACCTACGGCGGCAACCCGGTCGCCTGCGCGGCGGCGCTCGGCGCCATCGAGACCATGCGCGAGCTGGACCTGAACGCGAAGGCCCGGCGGATCGGCGAGATCATGAAGCCGCGTCTGCAGGCGATGGCGGACAAGCACGACATCATCGGCGAGGTCCGCGGCCGGGGCGCGATGATCGCCATCGAGATCGTGGAGTCCGGCTCCAAGGAGCCGAACCCGAAGGCGACCGCGGCGCTCGCGGCGGCCTGCCACCAGGAGGGCCTGCTGGTGCTGACCACCGGTACGTACGGCAACGTGCTGCGCTTCCTGCCGCCGCTGGTCATCGGCGAGGACCTGCTGAACGAGGGCCTGAACATCATCGAGAGTGCGCTCGCCGCGGTGTGACCTGGAGTAACCGAGGCAGGACGTGAAGAATGTGTGCGGGGCCGATGGCGGGCGGGTGATCCGGCTGTCCGGTCCCGCCGCCCTGCCGTACGGTTTCTGCAGATGAGAGAAACACCCCGCCCACAGGAGACTGCGGGCGACGCCCGGCCGGCGCTTCCCCGGCTCCGTCCAGGCCGTGCCTTCGCGCACACATCCGGGGCCCCGCGCCCCGGGCATCCTCACCGATCGGACGGCTGCCCGCCCCAGACCCCCCGGGGCGCGCGGCGCTCCGGTCAGCGCGGCCGTCTCGGAACCACCCCCCCTGTTCCGAGGCGGCCGGCCTTCTTCCACCGGCACGGCCTTCTGGTGGTGGGCGTGCTGTGCGCCGCGCTCCTCACGGTCCTCACCTGGCAGGTGGCCTCCGACGGCCCGCTGCGCGCGCTGGACGAACGCCTCGGCCGGTCGGTGGCCCGCAGTTCCGTGCCCACCCCCCTCGCGGAGTTCTTCGCCGACCTCGGCAACGCGGTCGTCGCGCTGCCGGTCCTCGCGCTCGCGGCGCTGTGCGCGGCCTGGTACGGCAGACGGGCCGCCGCACCACGCTGGTGGCTGCCGCCGCTGACCGCCGTACTGGTCATGGCCCTGACGCCCGCGCTGGTGGTTCCCCTGAAGACGTGGCTGGCCCGGCCGGGTCCGCCCGAAATGGCGGGCGGCGCGCACAGCGGTTTCTTCCCGTCGGGGCACGCGGCGACGGCGGCGGTCGCGTACGGGGCGGTGGTCCTGCTGCTCGCGGCGTCGCGGCCCGTGTCCCGGGAACGCGCGCGCAGGCCGATGACGTCCGGCGTCGCGGCCCTGGTCGGGCTGCTGAACGTGGCGGTCGGCATCGGCCTGGTACGGCGCGGCTATCACTGGCCGCTGGACGTGCTGGCCAGTTGGTGCCTGGCCGGGGTGCTGCTCACGGCCGGTGCGGGCGGCCGGCGGGCCGGCCGCCCGCACCGGCCGGCCGGTCAGCCGGCCACGCCGAACAGTTCCGACGCGATGTAGTGGCTCGGCCGCCAGCTCGGGCCGGCCGGAATGCCCACCCGCTCCGCCTCGTGCCGCTTCATCAGCCGGAAGCGGTCCGTGCCGGTCTGCACGACGACGGCGTGCCAGGGTGTGAGCCAGTTGTCCGCCGCCTCCAGCAGCGAGATCCCGAACTTCGCCGAACCGCAGGGCTGCGGGTGGATGGACAGCCGTACGGTCCGCGGGTAGTGGTGGCCGATCAGCTCGCCCCACGCCCGGCTGCGCCGCAGGACGCCGTACGCGCGGGTCCGGCACTCGCGCTGCAACTGGGCCTTGGAACCGGTCCAGTCCGCGGTGTCCTCGACCAGGAAGCGGATGGTGCCGCGGTAGTGGCCGAGCGCGGGACCGCCCGCCCGCACCTCGGCCCGCAGCTCCTCCACGCTCTGTGCGAAGTCCCGCTCCAGCAGGGCGCGCTTCTCGTCGTAGGTGCGGTCCTCGTAGACGTGATCCAGGCCGAAGGTGTCGATGTGCCGCAGGCCGTTGGCGTCGATCATGTCGCGCAGCGCCCTGCCGTACGCGTCGATGTGCGCGTCCGGGACGCGTATCAGGTCGCCGAAGACATGGCCGTCCGAGCAGATCAGCAGCCGGGCGCCGGGCGGGTAGACGGCCCCGATCGCGGCGCACAGGTCGTCCAGGAAGCGCAGCGAGAGCAGTTCGCCGAGGTCGGGCAGGTGGCCGGCGACCTTGGCGGGGTTGGGCGACTTGCAGGGGAACGCCGGCAGGGTCAGCAGCACCGGCTCGCGGCGGGAGACGAAGCCGCGCAGCTGGGTGAGCTGTTCGGCGAAGCACTCCTCGGGCCGGTGGCCGTCGTGCGGGCCGCCGTCCCCGCTCAGCGCCTCGTCCGGGGCGCCGACGGGCCGGCGGTGCGGGAGCAGCAGTTCCAGGATGCGGGCGCAGTACCGCTCCGTGCGTGCCTGGTACGCGGCGTCGTCCTCGTCCTCCCCCGACTCCGCGTGCCCGGCGTGCTGCTCGTACATGACGGTCATACGGTCCCCCGCTGGGTGTCGGTCCCGGTGGCGCTCTGGTGGTCGTGCACGTGGCTGCGCAGCGGGGGGTCGCCCAGCACGTGGACGCGGCGCAGGTGGCGGGGCAGTCCGCGGCGGTAGGGCACGCGGGTGTGCAGCAGGGTGTAGTTGTCGGCGATGACGAGGTCGTCCTGCTGCCAGGCGTGGACGTACACGTGCCGGGGGTCGTACGCGGCGTCGCGGATGGCGGCCAGTTCGGCGGCGGCCGCCTCGCCCTCCAGGCCGTCGATGCTCACGTCGGGCTCGTTGATGATGTGCTCACCGTCCGGTACCGGTTCGAGGAACCGCAGGACCGGGAACCCGGCGTCCGGGTGCGGCTCGATCAGGGGCGAGACGACGATCCCGCCGTAGTGGGAGACCTTGGCGTTGCGGTAGCGCAGGGTCAGACCGCGCCAGCGTTCGAGGGTCTCGGCGTCGGTGTCGGCGAGGACACGGGTGGTGTCACAGAAGAGCGTGCCGCCGCCTTCGGCCGCGCCGGGCGCCGCGACGCAGTGGAAGATCTGGAACTCGGGTACGTGTTCGACGTACATTCCGTCCCAGTGCAGCGGCATGAAGCCGGTGTCGAAGACGTGGTCCTCGGGGTCCTGGTGGGCGCGTACGTCGAAGACCGTGCCGAACGGCCACTCCATCACCTCGCCCCATGCGCGTGCGTAGGCGTCCAGCGCCGTGGCGTCGGCGGGGGCGGTGAACCCCCGTAACGCCACGAGGTGGTGACGGCGGGCGAGGTCGCGCAGCCACGGCACGGGGACGGCGGTGACCGGGGTGCCGGGTTCGGTGGCGGTGAGCAGGACACCGAAGGGGCCGGGTTCGGCCCGGGTCCAGGACCGGGTGTCGTCGGAGGCGTCGGCGGCGGTCGGGCCGGACGCGTGGACGGCTTGGGACGTCATGGTTCCTCTCCGGAAAGAGTGGCGTGCCGGGCCGGTCGGCCGGCACGGACAGCGAACAGTACTTGAGAGTTCAAGAGCTTTCCATCTCCTGGTGACATCTCGCTGACAGATGCGACCCTCCCGCCACCGCCGCGCGCGGGGAAGGCGTCCGCGGTGGCCCGAACCGGCCGTGGCCCGTTCGGGCCCGCGCCCTGCGCTTCTCCGCCCCCGCGGCCCGCACGAGACTCGCCGTCGAGGCACACCGCCCCTTCGAGATCGCGAGGACCCGGCATGATCGACCTCTTCCAGCCGCAGGCCGGCGACGACGAACTGGCCGCCGTCGCGGCGGTGTTCGCCGACCGCTGGCTCGGCCACGGACCGCGCAGCACGGCCTTCGAGGCGGCCTTCGCCGACCACATCGGCGCCCGCCCCGAACACCTGCTGTTCGTCAACTCGGGCACGGCGGGCCTGTTCCTCGCCGCCGAGCTGCTGGGCCTCGAACCGGGCGACGAGGTGGTGCTGCCCTCGCCCAGCTTCGTGGGCGCCGCCAACGCGGTCCTACGGGCCGGTGGCCGCCCGGTCTTCTGCGACGTGGACGCCCGCACCCTCAACCCGACCGCCGAGCACATCGAGGCCGCCGTCACACCCCGCACCAGAGCGGTCATCGTGCTGCACTACGGCGGCCACCCCGGCGACATCGCGCGCATCGCCGCACACTGCCGCGCCGCGGGCCGCACCCTGGTCGAGGACTGCGCCTGCTCGGTGGCCTCGCGGGTGGACGGCCGGGCCGTCGGCACCTTCGGCGACCTGGCCATGTGGAGCTTCGACGCGGCCAAGGTGCTGACCACCGGCGACGGCGGGATGCTGTACGTACGCGACGCCGGACTCGCCGCCCGGGCCCGCCGGCTGGCCTACCACGGGCTGGTGCAGCCGACCGGACTGGGGCACGCGAAGGTCTCCCACCGCTGGTGGGATCCGGACGTCCCGGAGCCCGGCCGCCGGGAGATCGGCAACGACCTCACCGCGGCCATCGGGACCGTGCAGCTGCGCCGGCTGCCCGCGTTCCTCGCCCGCCGCAAGGAGATCGTCGAGCTGTACGACCGGGAGCTGGCCGGGTTCGACGCGGTACGGGTACCGCCCCCGCTGCCCGCCGGACACCGGTCCTCGTACTTCTTCTACTGGGTGCAGATGGCCGCCGGCCTGCGCGACCAGGTGGCCTCCGCGCTGTTCCGCGAGGGCATCTACACGACCTTCCGCTACGCGCCGCTGCACAAGATCCCCCTCTACGGGACCGGCGGCCCGGACCTGCCCGGCGCGGAACGGGCCGCCGCTCAGACGCTGTGCCTGCCGCTGCACCCGGGGCTCACCGACGCCGATGTCCGCACGGTGGCCGCCGCGCTGCGCAAAGCCGTCGAGGCGTCGGCGTGACCAGGCCGCCCGCCCGGCCCGCAGGAGGGAGCACCGCACCATGCGCGTCCTGGTGACCACGTCCCACGGAGCGGGGCACGTCTTCCCGCCGATCACGCTCGCGCACGCGCTGCGCGCCGCGGGGCACGACGTCCTGTTCGCCACCCCCGGCGCCTCCTGCACACACGTCGCGCGCGCCGGGCTGCACGCCTTCGACTCCTCGCCCGCCGCCGACACCGAGGAGATCTTCGGCCGGCTGCTGGCCGAGCGGCGGATGCCCTTCGAGCGGTTCCGTACGGACTCGCCCGAGGCCGTCACGCTGGCGGCCGAGGTCTTCGCCAAGACCTCCGGGGCCACCGTGGAGCGGACCGTCGAGGTCGCCCGGGCCTGGCGGCCGGACCTCGTCCTGCACACCGAACTCCAAGGCGCCGGGCCGCTGGTGGCGGCCGTGCTCGGGGTGCCCGCGGTCGAACACGCCATCAGCTGCCACCACTTCCGGCAGATCAGCGACCGCTTCGGGCCGTGGCTGGCGGACGCGTACCGGCGGTACGGCCTGGACGGTCCGCCCCCGCGGGCGGCGACGATCGACACCCGGCCGCCCAGTATCGCCGCGTACGACCTGGGCGGCTGGCCCATGCGGGCGCTCCCCTACACCACCGGCGCGGTGCTGCCGCCCTGGCTGCTGGAGCGCCCGGCACGGCCCCGGGTCGCGGTCACCCTCGGCACCCTGCGCCCGCAGCTGAGCGGCGTCGGCGAGCTGCGCACAGTGGTCCGGGCGGCCGGCGCGGTGGACGCCGAGTTCGTCCTGGCGCTCGGCGACGCCGACCCCGCCGCACTGGGCGATCTGCCCGGCAACGTACGGGCCGAGGGCTGGCTGCCGCTGACCGCGCTGCTGGAGACCTGCACCGCGATGGTCCACCACGGCGGCAACGGCACCACGCTGGCCGGTCTCGGCACGGGCGTCCGCCACCTGGTGCTGCCGGGCGGCGCGGACGACTTCGAGGTGGCGCGGATCCTGCGCACGCGGGGCGTCGGCATGGTCGCCACCCCGGACGCGGTGGACGCCGCCCTGCTGCGCCGCCTGCTCACGGACGAGGACCTGCCGGCCGCGGCGGCCGAGGTCCGCGCCGAGACGGCGGCCCTGCCCTCCCCCGCCGCCATCGTGCCGCGGCTGGAGAAGCTGGCGAAGCCGGAACGGGAAGCGCGCCGGGCGAGTTCCGGACAAGTCCGCGCAACGCAGTGAGCAACGGGCCCCTCGGCGGCAGGATGACCGTGCGCGCCGGGCGCCGGTTCCACGGCCCGGCCAGGTTCCGCACACGGCATCGTCCACCGAGGGGAACTCCATGGCGAACGAGCTCAGGTACGGCGACCAGATCCACCTGCAGAACGGGTACAACGGCTGGCAGGGCGGCTACCTCGACACCAACGGGCACAGCAGCGCCGCGGGCGGCAAGTACCAGGTCTCGACCGCCGACACCCCCGCCCGCGGCAAGGGCACCGGCACCTGGGAGATCCACTCGGCCACCGGCAAGCCGTCCGGCCAGCCGGTCGTCAGCGGGGACCTGGTCTATCTGCGCAACCTCTACGGCGGCGACGGCGGCTACCTGGACAGCAACGGCCACGCCTCCGCCGCCCAGAAGAACTCGGGCGCCCTGTACGACGTGTCCACCTCCCAGTCCCGGGACCGGGCCGCGGGAACGGGCCGCTGGCGGATCTTCGCCCGCAGCTCCTCGCCGGCCGACCGGAACGTCCGGGTGGGCGACGTGGTCCACCTGTGGAACACCTACGGGGACAACGGCGGCTTCCTGGAGACCAACGGCCACAGCACGGCCTCCGGCGGCAAGTACGACCTGTGCACCAACGCGTACGTCAACCGCAGCTCCGACGTGGCCGACTGGAAGATCCACAAGGCGCAGGGCTGACCCCGTGACGGCCGGGTTCCGGTGGCCGGCCGCCACCGGAGCCCGGCCTCACACCACGTGCACCTCGGGGACGTACAGGATCCAGCGCCCGCCCACGGCCCTGAACGCCCGCTCCGCGGCCATGATTTCCGCCGCGTGGTTCCACGCGAACAGCAGCGCGTAGTCCGGGTAGGGCGCGGCGAAGGCGCCGGGCGGGCGGACCGGGATGCGGGCACCGGGGGTCAGCCTGCCCTGTTTGGCCGGGGTGGAGTCGCAGACGTACGGGACCAGGTGCGGGCCGAGGCCGCAGTAGGTGGTCACCGTGCAGCTCTTGGCCGTGGCCGCGTAGCCGGCGACGGTGCGGCCCGCTGCGCGCAGCCCCTGGAGGAGGGCCACCAGATCCCTGCGTACGCGGTCCACCCGGTCCGCGAAGGCGGCCAGTGCGGCCGGGACCGTCAGCCCCCGCGCCTCCTCCTCCGCCAGAAGTTCCGCGACGGCCGGGGCGGGGGTGCGGCGGCCGGGGCGGGCGAGGGTGTAGCGGAGCTGGCCGCCGTGGACCGGGAGCCGTTCGATGCCGACGAGCCGGAAGCCGAACCGTTCGGCCAGGGCCCGCACGGACGTCGCGGTGAAGTAGTAGCGGTGCTCGTCGTAGAACTGGTCGAAGGCGGTGCGCCCGAGGATCTCGCCGAAGTACGGGTCCTCGAAGACGAACACGCCGTCGGCGGCGAGGAGTTCGTCCAGCCCTGCGAAGAAGCCCGGCAGGTCTGCGATGTCGCAGACGGTGTTGGCCGCGTACACGACCCGGGCGCGGCCCTCGACGGCGACGACATCCCGGGCCGAACCGGCGGTCAGGAAGGTGCGGTGCACCCGTACGCCGCCGTGCCCGGAGTACCCGGACGGCTCGAAGGCGAGCGTGCGCACACCGGCGTCCGCCAGGGTCCGGAGCACGACACCGTCCGTGCAGCCGATCTCGACGGCGAAGGCGTCGCGCTTCCCGCGCATCTCGGTACGCAGCAGCTGCGTCCCGGTCGCCCGGAAGTGCTCGCGCATCACCGCCGAGCCCGACGAGTGGTACGGGTAGCCCTGGTACGGACGGCGCTCGTGCGGAATGTCGTCGGTGAGCTGGACGAGGGCGCAGCGCGCGCAGTGCCCGACGGCGAGGCGGTAGCGGAACGCGTCGCGCGCCCCGTCCACCGCGTCTCCGGGGGCCACGAAGGCCGAGGACAGCGGGTGGTGCCCGAGGTCGAGGAAGGTGTGCAGCGGCGTTTCGCAGATCCGGCACGTCGGCGTGGTCACTTCTGGCCTCCGTACGGGCCGGTCAGGCTGCGCAGGCAGGTGAGCAGGGTGCGGGCCTGGACGGTCACGTAGTGGCTGTGCCGCAGCAGGGCGGACAGCTGGCGCTCCGTCACCCACCGGTGGTCCCCCGCGTCCTCGTACGGTCCTGGCCCGTCCACCGACACGATCAGGTAGCGGTTGAGCGCGTGGTGGAACCGGCCGCCCTCTTCCGACAGGAGGGCGTCGAAGAGCACGCGTTCCGGCGGGGCGTTCAGGACCTCGTCGAGGAAGCGCGGCCGGGCCCCGGGCGGCAGCACGTCGTAGTTCTCCGGCGTGCAGCACACCGTCGCGCTCAGTTCGGCCCCGTCCACGCCGCCCGGCTCCGCGGCGGCGTGGACCAGGACGTGCGGCACGCCGTCGATGCGGGTGAGGAGGAAGGCGATGACGCCGGTCCCGCGCGGGCGCAGCATGGGCTGGGTCCAGCGCCGCACCTCCCGGCCGCGGGCCCGCACCTCGACCGCGACGATGTCGAAGAAACGGCCGGCGGCGTGGCCGATGGCGTACTCGGTGCGGTGCCAGCCCGGCAGGCCGCGCAGCGGTACGGGCCGGGTCCGCAGCCCGGTGCGGCTGCGGACGTCGGTGAGCCAGCACAGGATCTCCCGCCCGGAGTGCGCCGCGCGGCCCGCGGGCCCCGGCGGCGGGGGCAGGCAGGCCAGCACGCTCCTGGCGTCCATGTTCACCACGTCACCGGCCGCGAGCAGCGCGTGCACCCGGGGCAGCGTCATCCAGCGGTGCCCCGGCAGCACCTCGACGTCCTCCGTCGTACGCACGATCATGTTGCGGTTGCGCTTGCGGTAGAACCAGGCGCCCTGCTCCGACTGGCGTACGTCCGCGACCAGCCGGCGGGACGGTGGCTGGTGGAAGTACCGCAGGTAGGGCACCGTCCGGCCACCGTGCGCCCGGGTGAAGTTGGAGCGGGTGGCCTGCACGGTCGGCGCGAGCTGGAGGCCGCCCGCGTTGCCCGGTTCGGGTTTGGCCTGTACGAGGACGTGCGGCCGGCCGCCGAAGTCCTTGACCAGCAGGCCCAGGATGCCGGTCTCGGGCTGGTCGAGGATGGGCTGCGCCCAGTGCCGGACCGGGCCGTCGGGCGCCGAGACGGCCAGGCCCCCGACGGTGAAGAACGCGCCCCGGTCGTGGACGAGATCGCCGGTGCGCGGGTCGGTGTGCCAGCCGTCCAGCGCGTCGAGCGGTATGCGCCGGGTGCGGGTGTAGGCGCGCTCGCCGGCCTCGGCGAACCAGCGGCCGAGGCCGCCGGGCAGGGCGGCGGCGGTACGGGCCGCCGGCCGGTCGGCGGCGGGAGCGGGGGCGACGAGGGCGGGGGCGGCGGGCGCGGAGGCGCGCATCACAGCTCCCGCAGGATGTCGAGCAGCGCCTCGATCACCCTGTCCTGGACGCCGCGCGGCAGTGACGGGTACATCGGCAGCGAGAAGATCTCTCCGGCCAGCGCCTCGGTGACGGGCAGCACTCCCCGGCGGTAGCCGAGGTGCGCGAATCCGCTCATGGTGTGCACCGGCCACGGGTAACTGATGTTCAGCGCGATGTCGTGGCGCTCCCTGAGGGCACGCAGGATGCGGTCCCTTTCGGGGTGGCGGACGACGTAGAGGTAGTACACGTGGTCGTTGCCGGGGGCGGTGGCGGGCAGCACCAGGCCGCTGCCGGCCAGCGCTTCGTCGTAGCGCCGGGCCACCGCGCGGCGGGCGGCGATGTAGCGCTCCAGGCGGCGCAGCTTGCGGCGCAGGATCTCGGCGTGCAGCTCGTCCAGACGGCTGTTGTGGCCCGGCGTGCGGACGACGTAGTAGCGCTCCTGCATGCCGTAGTACCGCAACCGCCGCAGCGCGGCGTCGACTTCGGCCTCCGGGGTGAGGACCGCGCCGCCGTCGCCGTACGTGCCGAGGACCTTGGTCGGGTAGAAGGAGAACGCCGCGGCGTCGCCGAGGGTTCCCGCGAGGCGGCCGTGGTGCCGCGCGCCGTGGGCCTGCGCGCAGTCCTCCAGTACGGCCAGTCCGTGCGCCTCAGCGACGGCGCGGAGCGGCGCCATGTCCACGCACTGTCCGTAGAGGTGCACGGGCAGCAGAGCGCGGGTGCGGTCGGTCACGGCCGCCGCGACCTGCTCGGTGTCCATCAGGTACGTATCGGGGCGCACGTCCGCGAAGACCGGGACGGCACCGGCCGCGTCGATGGCCAGCACGGTCGGCGCGGCGGTGTTGGAGACGGTCACCACCTCGTCGCCGGGGCGGATGCCGAGGGCCTGGAGGGCGAGGATGACGGCGTCGGTGCCGTTGCCGACGCCCACGCAGTGCCCGGCCCCGTGCCAGGCCGCGTACTCGGCCTCGAAACCGCGCACGCTCGCGCCGAGCACGAGCTGTCCGGAGCGGAAGACCGTGTCGACGGCGTCGAGCACATCGGCCCGTTCGTCCGCGTACTCCGCCAGGTAGTCCCACACATGAGTGGTCATCGGTGTGCCGCCTCTTTCCACCAGTCGGGGTGCTCGCGGTACCAGGCGACGGTGCCGGCCAGGCCGCGGTCGAAGTCGGTGCGCGGACGGTGGCCCAGCTCCGCGCGGATCTTGGTCGCGTCGAGGGCGTAGCGCCGGTCGTGGCCCTTGCGGTCGCGCACCCGGCGGACGCGGGACCAGTCGGCTCCGCACAGCCGGAGCAGGTGCGCGGTCAGCGCGCGGTTGGTGCGCGGGGTGCCGCCGCCGACGTGGTAGATCTCGCCGGCCCGGCCGTGGTGGAGGACCCGGTGGACGGCCCGGCAGTGGTCGTCGACGTGCAGCCATTCGCGGACGTTGCCGCCGTCCCCGTACAGGGGCAGGTCGCGGCCCTCCAGGAGGCGGGTCACGAAGCACGGGATGAGCTTCTCGGGGTGCTGGTAGGGCCCGTAGGTGTTGCAGCCGCGGGTGACCGACACGTGCAGGCCGTGGGAGCGGTGGCAGGCCAGCGCGAAGAGGTCGGCCGCCGCCTTGGACGCCGCGTACGGCGAGCGGGGCGCCACCGGCTGGTCCTCGGTCCACGCGCCGTGCTCGATGGAGCCGTACACCTCGTCCGTGGAGATGTGCACCACCCGGGGGACGCCGGTGCGCAGGCAGGCGTCGAGGAGCGTCTGGGTGCCGAGGACGTTGGTGCGGACGAAGTCGGGCGCGGTGTCCGGGTCGAGCGAGCGGTCCACGTGCGACTCGGCCGCGAAGTGCAGTACGGCGTCGTGGCCGGGCAGCAGCGCGAGCAGCAGCGGCAGGTCGCAGACGTCGCCGCGGACGAAGTCCAGGCGTGGGTGGCGGGCGGGCAGGCCGGCGCGGTTCCCGGCGTAGGTGAGCAGGTCCAGCACGGTCACGCGGGTGCCCGCGTCACCCTGCTCCCCGAAGCCGCCGCCCAGGAGCGTACGGACGTAGTGCGATCCGATGAAGCCGGCGCCGCCGGTGACCAGGAGTCTCACGCCGCCACCTCGATGCGGGTGTCGTCGCCCACCACCAGCCGGTGCCGGCCGGCACCGGGGCCGATGCGGGCGGCACGGCCGATCAGCGAGCCGGACAGGCCGCCGACCCCGTGGATGGTGACGCCGTCGAGGGCGATGGAGTCCTCCAGCCCCGCCCGGCGCAGCTCGCAGCCGTGGCCGAGGGAGGTGTACGGGCCGACGCGGCTGTCCTCGACGACGGTGCCCGCGCCGACGAGCGCCGGGCCCGCGATCCGCGAGCCGGTCACCCGTGCCCCGGCCTCGATCACGACGGGCCCGGTCAGCCGGCTCGCGGCGTCCACGGTGCCCGACACCGATGGCCGTAGGCCCTCCAGCAGCTTGCGGTTGCACGCGAGGACGTCCTCGACGCGGCCGGTGTCGCGCCAGTAGCCGCCGTACTCCCCCGCCCGGACCTCGGCGCCCGCGGTGATCAGCCACTGCACGGCATCGGTGATCTCCCGTTCGCCGCGCCGTCCCGGTCCGGTCGCGGCCACCGCCCGGTGGACGGCGGCGGTGAAGAAGTAGACGCCGACCAGCGCCAGGTCGCTGCGCGGCCGGTCCGGCTTCTCCGTCACCCGCACCACCGCGCGGTCCGCGTCCAGTTCGGCGACGCCGAAGCGGCGCGGGTCGGGCACCTTCTGGACCACCAGCTGCGCGGCCGGACGGCGGGCGGCGAATTCCGCGGCGAGTGCGCCGATGCCCTCGGGCAGCATGGTGTCGCCGAGGTACAGCACGAAATCATCCGCGCCGAGGAATTCCCGGCCCAGGGCCACGCAGTGCGCCAGGCCCAGCGGCTGTTCCTGGCGCAGGTAGGTGAGCCGTACGCCGAGGTCCGCACCGTCGCCGAGGGCCGCCGCGATGTGCCGGTCCGGGGCGCCGACGACGATGCCGATATCGGTGACGCCGATGTCCCGGATGTTTTCCAGCACATGCCGCAGTACCGGTTTGCCCGCGATCGGGATCAATTGCTTGGGCATCGAGTAAGTGAAAGGGCGGAGACGGGTTCCCGTTCCGCCGGACAGCACCAGAGCCTTCATGAAAGGGAGTGTCGGACCGGCCGCCGTACGGGAAAAGAGGCGGCCGGTGGACCGAACCGGCCGTGTCCCTTTCGGTCCACCGCCCGGCCCCCGGCGCCCCTCACCGGCCGGTCGTCTCCCCTGCGTGCGGTGCGCCGTACGTCAGGCGGACGACGCCGGCAGATATCCCAGCTGGGCCGCGAGCACACCCGCCTGGAACCGGCTGCGCGCCTTCATCCCCGTCATCGCGTCGGTCGCGATCCGGCGTGCGGTACGGGCCGAGACGCCCAGCCGCCGGGCGACCGTGGCGTCCGTGTGGCCCTCGGCGAGCAGTTGCAGCGCGGCGAGGTGCTGGCGGGTGAAGCCGTGCGCCGCCCGCCGGACCGGCGATGGGCCCAGCCGTTCCGCCGCTGCCCACACCGCGTCGAACAGCGTGCTCAGCGCGGTGACGACGTCGGGCACCCGGACGGCGACGGCGGCCTCCGCGGTGCCCTCGCCGGCCGTGAAGACGAGCGCGGACCGCCGGTCGGCGACGGCCATGCGGGTGGGCAGCACGGCGGCGGTACGGACCTCGGCGCCGGCCGATGCCAGCCGTTCGGCGTGCGCCACGGCCGCCGGGTCGTGCCGGGCGCTGTCGAGGCAGACGGTGCGCACCCGGATTCCACGTGCGAGGACGTCTTCCTGCATCCGCCGGGACGCCGGCAATTCGGGGGCCGGGCAGGGCTGCCCGGCGGCGAATATCTGCAATTCCTCCTCGGCGCGGGTGCCGAGTTCCGTCAGATGGTCGCTGATCCGGTCGGCACCCACCATCCGGAACATTCCGTGTTCGGCGGTGGGATGCTGGTGCGTGGCGAATTCGGAGACCAGCCGGGCGGCGGCTGCCCGGCTTTCCTCCACGCGCTGCTGCTGCGCGGCGAGTTCGGCCTGCTGCCGGGCCAGCAGAATGTCCATGCCCAGGCGCGGGCTCACCGCGTACAGCCGCCCGGGACGCTCCGTGGAAGGGCGCGCCAGCGCGAGGTCGGCCAGCCGGTCGAGGGCCCGCTCGGTCTCCTGCTCGGGCATTCCCGTGCAGGACGCCAATTCCGCCACGGTGGCGTGCGGTCGCGCCAGCAGGGCGCGGTATACCGATTCCGTCGCCGGTTCGACGCCCAGCCGTCCGAGAACGTGCTCCGATGTGCGCATGTTTCCCCCTGAGATGCGGCACCTGAAGGCGACGGCGGGCGCCCCACACGCCCGGCCCGTCGGGGAGCCTCTGCGGGCGTCCCACCCGGGACCACGGATGAAGGGGCCCGGAGGACTCAACGCCGCGCCGCGGAACGTGCGTCTGTGTCCGGTCTCACGGCGCCGCCGCACGGCTCACCGGCCGCCGGCGAGCCGTGCGGCCGCCTCGTGCATCGCCAGTTCGAGCACCGCCGGTTCGGTGAGCCGCCCCGTACCGTCGGGGGCGACCAGCCAGCGCACACCGCCCGTCGCCCGGCCCGGGTACGGCACCACGATCCAGCTGCCGCGGCCCGCGCCGCGCACCCCCGTTCCCAGCCAGCGCGCGGCCGTGCCGGGTGGCACGAAGAAGCCCGTACGGGCGTCCCCGAAGTCTCCGAGCACCGGCCCCGGCTGTTCCGTGACGCGGGTCAGGACGTCCAGGGTCGGGCGTCCCAGCGCGCCGGGCACGATCAGCACGTCCCAGAGCCGGCCGGCCGGGAGGAGCGCGACCCCGAGGGGGTTGCGTTCCCACTCCCATCGGCAGGTGTCGGGTTCGGCTGCCGCCGTCACCAGCCATTCCACTGCGTTCTTGGCCCCCGCGGCGTCCATGTCCCCTCGTTTCCGCGGTCCGCTCGGACCGCTGTCCGCCCGGTGAGAGACAGCGGAGGCGGCATCCTTACACGGGTTTGACGGGGTTTTTCGCGGTGGGCGGAAGCAGTGGGGGGCGTGGGGTGGCGTACGGGAGGGCTTCGGGAGGCGGGCGCGCCCCAACGGGGAGCGGGCGCGCTCACGAGGAAGCGGGCGCGCCGGGAGGAGCAGGCGCGCCCGCGGCGCGGCCGGCCCGGTCAGCTGTCGAAACCGAGCCCGGCCTTGTCCATCGCCCGCAGCCACAGGTTGCGCCGGCCGCCGTGGGTGTCGGCCCGGGTCATGGCCCACTGGGTGAGGCCGATGCCGGCCCAGCGCAGCGGCTCCGGCGGGAACGGCAGCGGCTTCGTGCGGACCATCTCCAGCTCCGTGCGCTCGGTGCGCTCGCCCGCCAGCAGGTCGAGCATCACCTCCGCGCCGAAGCGGGTGGCGCCCACGCCCAGGCCCGTGTAGCCGGCCGCGTAGGCGACCCGCCCGGCGTGCGCGGTGCCGAAGAAGGCCGAGAAGCGCGAGCAGGTGTCGATGGCGCCGCCCCAGGCATGGGTGAAGCGCAGGCCCGCCAGCTGCGGGAAGTACTGGAAGAAGTGCCGGGCCAGCTTCTCGTAGGTGGCCGGGCGGTGGTCGTACTCGGCGCGGACCGACGCGCCGAAGCGGTAGACGGCGTCGTAACCGCCCCACAGGATGCGGTGGTCGGCGGTCAGCCGGAAGTAGTGGAAGTGGTGGTTGCTGTCGGACAGGCCCTGGCGGCCCCGCCAGCCGATGGCGGCGAGCTGTCCGTCGCTCAGCGGCTCGGTCATCAGCGCGTGGTCGTAGACCGGGACGACGTACGGGCGCACACGGCGCACCAGGGACGGGAAGACGTTGGTGCCCAGCGCGACCCGGCGGGCGAAGACCCGGCCGTAGGGCGTGCGGGCCGCCATGCCCAGGCCGTCGGCGGCCAGCGCGGTGGCCGGGGTGTGCTCGTAGATCCGTACGCCGAGGTCCAGGCACGCCTTCTTCAGTCCCCAGGCGAGGCGGGCGGGGTGGAGCATGGCGACGCCCCTGCGGTCCCAGAGGCCGGCGAGGAAGGCCGGCGAGTCGATCTGCGCCCGCAGCGCCTCGCGGTCGAGGAACTCGAAGCCGGGCAGGCCCAGCCGCGCGGCCTGTTCGGCGCCCTCCTTCAGCTCGGCGACCTGGTGGGGTTCGGTGGCGATGCTGATCTCGCCGGTGCGCTCGAAGGCGCAGTCGATGCCGTAGCGGGCGACGGCGTCCTCGATGGCGTCGAGGTTGCGGGCGCCGAGTTCTTCGAGCCGCTTGAGCTCGCCCGGCCAGCGGTCCAGGCCGTTGCCGAGGCCGTGGGTCAGGGAGGCGGCGCAGAAGCCGCCGTTGCGGCCGGACGCGGCCCAGCCGACCTCCTGGCCCTCGACGAGGACGACGTCGCGCGCGGGGTCGCGCTCCTTGGCCAGCAGGGCGGTCCACAGGCCCGAGTAACCGCCGCCGACGACGAGCAGGTCGGTGTGTTCGTCGGCGACGAGGGCGGGGAGGGCGGCCGGGCGGTCCTCGTCGTCCAGCCAGAAGGAGGTCGGTGCGGCGTCCGCGAGGGCGTGGACGGGGTTGGTCATGGCAGCTCGTGCCATGGTTCTCAGCTCCTCTTCCGGCGTCCGGAGAGCAGCTGGGCCCCCAGGACGCAGAGCACGGCGATCAGGAACATCGCCGTTCCGATGACATTGATCTGAACGGGTGTGCCACGCTGCGCCGATCCCCAGACGAACATGGGGAACGTCACAGTCGAGCCGGCGTTGAAGTTGGTGATGATGAAGTCGTCGAAGGACAGCGCGAAGGAGAGCAGCGCGCCGGCGGCGATGCCGGGCGCGGCGATCGGCAGGGTCACGCGCAGGAAGGTCTGCGCGGGTGACGCGTAGAGGTCCTGGGCCGCCTGTTCCAGGCGCGGGTCCATGCTCATCACCCGGGCCTTGACCGCCGTGACGACGAAGCTCAGGCAGAACATGACGTGCGCGATCAGGATCGTCCAGAAGCCGAACCGGATACCCATGTTGAGGAACAGGGTGGCCAGCGAGGCGGCCATCACCACTTCGGGCATCGCCATCGGCAGGAAGATCAGGGTGTTGACGGCGGGGCGGGCGCGGAAGCGGTAGCGGGCCAGCGCGAAGGCGATCATGGTGCCCAGAACGGTCGCACCGACCGTCGCCGCGACCGCGATCCGCAGGCTCAGGCCCAGTGAGCCGCACAGGTCGGCGACGCCGCACGGATCGGCCCAGGCGTCCGCCGAGAAGCGCTGCCACTCGTAGTTGAAGCGGCCGTTGGGCTTGTTGAACGAGAAGACCAGCACGATCAGGTTGGGCAGCAGCAGGTATCCGAGCGTGCCGAGGCCCGCGAGCACGACGAGGTGGCGGCGCAGCCACCGGAGTACGGCCCTCACACCAGGTCCTCCGTCCCGGACTTGCGGATGTAGAGCGTGACCATGGCGAGGATCGCCGCCATGAGGATGAAGGAGAGCGCGGCCGCCGTCGGGTAGTCCAGGACGCGCAGGAACTGCGACTGGATGACGTTGCCGATCATCTTCTGGTCGGTGGAGCCGAGCAGTTCGGCGTTGATGTAGTCGCCGGCGGCCGGGATGAAGGTCAGCAGCGTGCCGGCCACCACGCCTGGCATGGACAGCGGGAAGGTCACCCGGCGGAAGGTGGTCGCGGGCCGGGCGTACAGGTCGCCGGCGGCCTCGTGCAGCCGCGGGTCGATGCGCTCCAGCGAGGTGTACAGCGGCAGCACCATGAACGGCAGGAAGTTGTACGTCAGACCGCAGACCACCGCCAGCGGCGTGGCCAGCACCCGCTGTCCCTCGGTGAGCCCCAGCCAGCTCGTCACGTCCAGCACGTGCAGCGAGTTCAGCACGCCGACCACCGGACCGCCGTCCGCCAGGATCGTCTTCCAGGCCAGCGTGCGGATCAGGAAGCTGGTGAAGAACGGGGCGATGACCAGGATCATCACGAGGTTGCGCCAGCGGCCCGCCTTGAAGGCGATGAGGTACGCGAGCGGGTAGCCCAGGACCAGGCAGAGCACGGTCGCGGTGGCCGCGTAGCCCACGGAGCGCAGGAACTGCGGCCAGTACTCGCCGAGCGCGTCCCAGTAGGTGGCGAAGTGCCAGGTGACCTTGAAGCCCTCTTCGAGGGAGCCGGTCTGCACGGACGTGGACGCCTGGTAGACCAGCGGCGCGGCGAAGAAGACGACCAGCCACAGGATGCCGGGGAGGAGCAGCCAGTACGGGACGAGCCGCTTGCGCGTCGTGCGCCCGCGGGCCTGTGGCGCGTCCTCGGGGGCGGCGGGTGGCGGCGCCTCGGTGGTCGTCGTCATGCCGCCTCCTCGCCGGTGTCCGCGCCGGCCCCGATGTCCTGGGAGGCGTCCAGGCCGAAGGTGTGCGCGGGGCTCCAGTGGAGAACCACCTCGGCGCCGGGCACCAGGCGGGGGTCGCGCTCGACGTTCTGCTCGTAGACGGCGAGGCGGCCGGCGCCCGGGGACTCCACGACGTACTGCGTGCTGACGCCGAGGAAACCGGCGTCCCGGATCCGGCCGGGCAGCCGGTTGCGGCCCTCGGCGATGCCGCCCGCGTCGTCGGCGTGCGTGAGGCTGATCTTCTCGGGCCGGACGCCGGCCAGCACCTGCCCACCGGCGCGGGCGGTGGCGCGACATCGCCCGGCGGGCAGCCGCAGCTTGGTCTCCCCCGCGCTGAGCAGCAGGTCGTCGCCGGCCGTCACCACCTCGGCGGCGATGAGGTTGGAGGTGCCCAGGAAGTTGGCGACGAAGGTGGTGGCCGGGTTCTCGTACAGGTCGGCGGGGGCGCCGAGCTGCTCGACCCGGCCGCCGTTCATCACCGCGACCGTGTCGGCCATCGTCAGGGCCTCCTCCTGGTCGTGGGTGACGTGCACGAACGTGATGCCGACCTCGGTCTGGATGCGCTTGAGTTCGAGCTGCATCTGACGGCGCAGCTTGAGGTCGAGGGCGCCCAGCGGCTCGTCCAGGAGGAGTACCCGCGGGTGGTTGATCAGCGCGCGGGCGACCGCGACGCGCTGCTGCTGGCCGCCGGAGAGCTGCTGTGGCTTGCGGCGCGCCATCGGACCGAGTTCGACCAGGTCGAGCATCTCCTCGACCTGTTTCTTCACGGACTTGATGCCACGGCGGCGCAGGCCGAACGCGACGTTCTCGTAGATGTCCAGATGCGGGAAGAGCGCGTAGTTCTGGAAGACGGTGTTGACCGGGCGCTTGTACGGGGGCAGCGCGGTGACGTCCGCGCCGTCCAGCTCGACGGTGCCGGTGGTCGGGTCCTCCAGGCCCGCGATCATACGCAGGGTGGTGGTCTTGCCGCAGCCGGAGGCGCCCAGCAGCGCGAAGAAGGAGCCCGCCGGGACCGTCAGGTCGAGCGGGTGGACGGCGGTGAAGGAGCCGTAGGTCTTGCTGATCCCGGAGAGGCGGACGTCGCCACCGGAGGTCTGTGTCATGGGTGGTCCCGTGGGTCGGAGGGCGGGCGCTTGCCGGTGCTGCCGGCGGGGGGCGGGCCGGTCGCCGGGCCGGTCTCAGGCGCCCGTGAGGTCGGCGAACTTCCGGGCGAAGTCCTTGCTCTCCTCGGCGCCGAGGGCGCGGAAGGAATGCGACCGGGCGGCCATCTCCCGGTCCGGGAGGATCAGCGGGTTGTCCGCCAGATCCCGGTCGATCTTCGCCAGTTCCTCGCGTACGCCGTCGACCGGGCACACATAGTTGATGTACGCGGCGATCCGCGCCGCCACCTTCGGCTCATAGCAGTAGTCGATCAGGCGCTCGGCGTTCTTCTTGTGGCGGGCCCGGTTCGGCACCAGCAGATTGTCCGTGGACGTCATGTAGCCGGCGCGCGGCACGGCGTACCTGATGTCCGGGTTGTCCTGCTGGAGCTGGACGACGTCCCCCGCCCAGGCCACGCACGCCGCGAGGTCGCCCTTGCTGAGGTCGTTGATGTAGTCGTTGCCGGTGAAGCGGCGGATCTGCTTGTCGTCCACGCCCTTCTGGAGCCGGGCGACGGCGGCGTCGAAATCGTCCGCCGTACAGTCCTCCGGGCGCTTGCCCATGTCCAGGAGCGTCAGCCCGACGCTGTCGCGCATCTCGGAGAGGAAACCGACCCTCCCCTTGAGACGCGGATCGTCCAGAAGCTGGCTGACGGAATCGACCGTGCGCCCGCCGGTGGCCTTCGTGTTGTACGCGATGACCGCCGGAATGCCCGTCCACGGGTAGGAATGGGCGCGTCCCGGGTCCCAGTCCGGATCGCGGAACTGGGCGGAGAGGCGGGAGCGCGCGTGCGGCAGATGCGCGGCGTCCAGCTTCTGGACCCAGCCGAGCCCGATCATCCGCGCGCACATCCAGTCGGTGAGCACGATCAGGTCCCGGCCGGTGTCCTGCCCGGCTGCCAGCTGCGCCTGGATCTTGCCGAAGAACTCGTCGTTGTCGTTGATGTCCTCGGTGTACTTCACCGCGATGCCGGTACGCCGGGTGAAGGCGTCCAGTGTGGGCCGGCGCTCGCCGTCGTCGCCGACGTCCAGGTACTCCGTCCAGTTGGAGAAGACGACACGCTTCTCCTCCGCGGAGTGGTCCGTGGACCGGCCGGCGTCCGTACGGCCCGCGGGCGGGATGCCGCAGGCCGACAGCGCGCCGAGGCCGCCGAGCACCGGCACGCCCGCGCGCAGCAGCGACCGTCGTGTCATGGCCATCCGGCCGTCGGTGAGGCTGCGCCGTACGGCGGCCAGCTCGGGCGCGGACAGGCTCCCGGGGTGCTGGGGGTCCTCCATGCGCGGTGCCCTTTCAGGTGAGCCCATCGGTCGGCCGGTGCGGCGGGTGCCGCGCGCTCTCAGGTGCGGTCCCCGAAGACGGTCCGGTGCCAGTCCTTCCTGGCAATCCCGGTGTTGTCGTACATGACGTGCTTGACCTGCGTGTACTCCTCGAAGGAGTAGGCGGACATGTCCTTGCCGAAGCCGCTGGCCTTGGAGCCGCCGTGCGGCATCTCGCTGAGGATCGGAATGTGGTCGTTGACCCAGACGCAGCCCGCCTTGATCTCGCGGGTGGCGCGGCCGGTGCGGTAGACGTCCCGGCTCCACGCGGAGGCCGCGAGGCCGTACGGGGTGTCGTTGGCCAGCGCGATCCCCTCGTCGTCGCTGTCGAAGGGCAGCACGGCCAGCACCGGCCCGAAGATCTCGCTCTGGACCACCTCGCTGTCCTGTGCGGCGTCCGTGATCAGCGTCGGCAGGTAGTACGCGCCCTTGGCCAGGTCGCCCTGCGGGGCCGCGCCGCCGGTGACGACGGTGGCGTAGGACCGGGCCCGCTCGACGAACCCGGCGACCCGGTCGCGCTGGGTGTGCGAGATCAGCGGACCGAGATCGGTGGCCGGGTCGAACGGGTCGCCGAGCCGTACGGCCGCCATCAGGTCGGCGACACCGCCGACGAAGGCGTCGTAGAGCGGGCGCTGCACATAGGCGCGGGTGGCGGCGGTGCAGTCCTGCCCGGTGTTGATCAGCGCGCCGGCCACCGCGCCGTGCACCGCGGCCTCCAGGTCGGCGTCGTCGAAGACCACGAAGGGGGCCTTGCCGCCGAGTTCGAGGTGCAGCCGCTTGACGGTGCCGGTGGCGATCTCGGCGACCCGCTTGCCGACCGCCGTCGAACCGGTGAAGGAGGTCATGGCGACCCCCGGGTGGGCGACCAGGTGCTCGCCGGCCTCCCGGCCCGCGCCGGAGACGATGTTGAGCACGCCGTCGGGGATGCCCGCCTCGGTCGCCGCCTGGGCGAACATCACCGAGGTCAGCGGGGTGATCTCGGCGGGCTTGAGGACGATCGTGTTGCCCGCCGCGATGGCCGGCAGCACCTTCCAGGCGGCCATCTGGAGGGGATAGTTCCAGGGCGCGATGGAGCCGACGACACCGATCGGCTCGCGACGGATCACGGAGGTGTGGTCGGGGCTGTACTCCCCCGCCGACCTGCCTTCCAGGTGCCGCGCGGCGCCCGCGAAGAAGGCCGCGTTGTCGACCGAGCCCGGTACGTCGAACTCCGCGCTGAGCTTGGCCGGCTTGCCGCACTGGAGGGATTCGGCGTACGCCAGCTCACCGGCCCGCTCGCCGAGGACGGCGGCGAAGCGGTGCAGGGCGTCGGAGCGCTCGCCGGGGGTCGCGCCGGACCACGCGGGAAAGGCCCGTTGCGCGGCGTCCACCGCCGCGTCCACGTCCGCCGTCGAGGCCAGCCGGTAGCCGTACACCTGCTCTCCGGTGGCCGGATCGACCACGTACTGGGTGCGGCCGGAGCTGCCGTCCCGAAGCCCGCCGGCGAGGTACTGCGCGCCCTCGGCGAATCGTTCTCGCACGTCGAATCGCTGGATCATGGTGCTCTCCTCCGCCGGGCGCCGGGGCCGCTCGGCGCACACCCTGGCGTAGCTCTTTCCGGAATCGATGGCTGATCTTGACAGAGGAGCAAGGCCCCAACAAGGGATTCCGTTGTTGCCTTTTGGTTACGCGACGGATTCTGCGATTTCCGTGGTCCGGCGCCCCGACACGTTGTCAGTGCCGGCTGACAGAATCCCGGCATGATGCACGACAGCACGGGGGGCACGGGGATGAACGAGTCACGGAGCGGCGCGGCGGACGGGCCGCGGTCGGTCGAGGAGCTGACCGCGGGGACGGCCGCGGGCGAGCGGTACAAGTACGTGTATTTCTGGGGCCACTCGCCCCGCCGCGACGGGCAGTTGGGAGCGAGCTGCTTCAGCCAGTGGTGGCCGTCGCCGTTCACGGTCGACGGCGTGCGGTACGCCACCGCCGAGCACTGGATGATGGCCTGCAAGGCCCGGCTGTTCGAGGACCCGGAGGCGGAGCGGCGGGC
Source organism: Streptomyces sp. NPDC018019 (assembly GCF_044327805.1). Taxonomy (NCBI): domain Bacteria; kingdom Bacillati; phylum Actinomycetota; class Actinomycetes; order Kitasatosporales; family Streptomycetaceae; genus Streptomyces; species Streptomyces sp. NPDC018019. Next base: position 97,612 of record NZ_JBIRGD010000016.1, read on the forward strand.
GGTGGCCGCCACCCACCCGAAGCAGGCCAAGGACGCGGGCCGCTCGGTGCGCGGCTTCGACGGCGCCCGGTGGGAGCGGCACCGCTTCGCCTACGTGGTCGAGGGCAATGTGCACAAGTTCGGCCAGGACGACGCCCTGCGCGCGTACCTCCTGGGGACGGGCTCCCGCGTCCTGGTCGAGGCCAGCCCGCTGGACCGCATATGGGGGATCGGCCTGGCCGCCGACGACGAGCGCGCACAGGACCCGGCGCGCTGGCGCGGACTGAACCTGCTCGGCTTCGCCCTGATGGAGGCCCGGCAGCGGCTGGCGGCGGGGGCGGTGCCCGCGGAGGGCGCGGAGGACTAGGAGGGCCTTAGGCCGGGACGAGCGGCTGCGCGGCCGGCCGGCCCGGAAGGGCGGTCGGACCGGGGAGAGCGGTGAGGTCGGGAAGGGCGGCCGGGCCGGTGGTGGCCGGGGTGGCCGGGGCCTGGTAGGCGTGCGGGCCGGGTGCGGGTGCGGCTTCGTACGTGTCGGGGCCGGTGTCGTCGTCGGAGCCACCGGAGCCGTTCGAGTCGCCGGGGCCGTCGGGGTCCCCGTATCCGGGGCCGCCGTCGGAGCCCGGACCGTCGGAGCCGGGGCCGGGGCCGTCGGAGTGGCCCGGGTCCCAGACGTCCTGGTCGTGCCGGGGCTCGGCGGTGGTCACGAGAAACACGACCATGAGCACGCTCAGCAGCAGCGCGACGGCGCCGAGGATCATCCCGCCCAGTGCGCTCCCGCCGTTGTCCGCCTCGCCCCGGGACGCCTTGGCCCGGCCGACGGCACCGAAGATGATCGCGAGCACACCGAGGAGGATGCCGAAGACCACCGTGACGCCGAGGAGGGCACCCACGATGCCGAGGACGAGTGCGGCCGTGCCGAGCCCGTTGTCCGGCCCGGCGGGCAGCCAGTACGGCTGGTAGCCGGGCGGTCCCGGGTGGCCGCCCGCGTACGGAGCGCCGCCCCAGCCGTGCCCGGCGGTGCCGTACGGCCCCTCACCGGCGCCGTGGGGACGGCCCGTGGTGCCGTAAGCGAGGCCGTCACCGTACGGAGGGGCATCCGCGCCGCCGCCGTACGGGACCCCGGGCCGCTGTCCGTCCGCCCCGGCGCCGGATATCGGCGGGACACCGGAACCGGGCGGCGCGTACGCCCCTGCCGTGCCCGGCGCGGGCGGCGGCGGGGGAACGTCGTACCGGCCGCCCGGGACGTCCGTCGCGGGCCCGGCCGCCGCGACGGCCGGCACCGGCGCGCCCGCCGTCGGCACGCCCGCCATCGGCGCATCCGTCTTCGGCAGGTCCGCCGTCGGCACGCCTGTCTGCGCGGCCGTCTGCGGCGCGGACGGCGGCTCGCGGTCCTCCGGCGGCGCCCACGGGTCGCGCGGTCCGGGCTGCTGACTGTCGGACATCGACACCCCCACACTCCCCCACGTTCGCTGTAGGCCCATGCTAAGACCTGCGCCGATCGGGAAAACCGGCCCCGCATACGATGATTCCCGTCCGCGGCACGCCCAGCTCGCCCCTCGACCAGGAGGAACCGTTGTCCGATCTCGACGCCTTCATCGCCGGACTGCCCAAGGCCGAGCTGCACGTCCACCACGTCGGATCGGCGTCCCCGCGCATCGTCTCCGAGCTGGCCGCCCGCCACCCGGACTCCGCGGTCCCCACCGACCCCGAGGCGCTCACCGACTACTTCACCTTCCGCGACTTCGCCCACTTCATCCAGGTCTACCTCTCCGTCGTGGACCTGATCCGCGACGCCGAGGACGTCCGGCTGCTGACCTACGAGGTCGCCCGGGACATGGCGCGGCAGAACATCCGCTACGCCGAGCTGACCGTCACCCCGTACAGCTCCACCCGCCGCGGCATCCCGGACACCGCCTTCGTCGAGGCCATCGAGGACGCCCGCCGGGCCGCGGAGGCCGAGCTGGGCGTGGTGCTGCGCTGGTGCTTCGACATCCCGGGCGAGGCCGGGCTGGACGCGGCCGAGGAGACCACGCGCATCGCCTGCGACCTGCGGCCGGAGGGCCTGGTCTCGTTCGGGCTCGGCGGCCCGGAGATCGGTGTGCCGCGCCCGCAGTTCAAGCCGTACTTCGACCGCGCCATCGCCGCCGGCCTGCACTCGGTCCCGCACGCCGGGGAGACCACCGGCCCGCAGACCGTCTGGGACGCGCTCACCGACCTGCGTGCCGAGCGGATCGGCCACGGCACCAGCTCCGCCCAGGACCCGAAGCTGCTGGCCCACCTCGCCGAGCACCGCATCCCGCTGGAGGTCTGTCCGACCTCGAACATCGCCACCCGCGCCGTGCGCACCCTCGACGAGCACCCGCTGAAGGCGATGGCCGACGCGGGCGTCCTGGTGACGATCAACAGCGACGACCCGCCGATGTTCGGTACGGACCTGTGCCTGGAGTACGGCGTCGCCGCGCGCCTGCTGGACCTCGACGCGGCCGGGGTCGCCGCCCTGGCCAAGAACGCCGTCGAGGCGTCCTTCATGGACGCCACCGCGAAGGCCGCGCTGACCGCCGAGATCGACGACTACACGGCGACGTGGCCGCGGTGAGCGCCCCGCGGCCCGCTCCGGTCCCGGCGTCCGCTCCCGCTTCGGCGCGGGCGTCGTCGGCCGGTCGTCCGAGGCCGGCGCCCGCGCGCGGGCGGGTCGCGGTCATCGGCCACCGCGGCGCCCCGTACGAGGCGCGCGAGAACACCCTCGCCTCGCTGCGCGCCGCGCTGGAAGCGGGCGCCGACGCGGTCGAGATCGATGTCCGGCTGACCGCCGACCGCGTTCCGGTCCTGCTGCACGACCCGACGCTGGAGCGCCTGTGGGGCCACGGCCGGCGGCTCTCCTCGCTCACGTACGCCCAGGCGGACGAGGTCACCGCGGGCGGTGTGCCCACGCTGCGCGAAGCCCTCGCGCTCACGGGCCGCTACCCGCACGCGCGTGCCCTGATCGACCTTCCCGACCCCGCGGCCGCTCCGGCCGCCGTCGCCGAGGTCCGCGAGTCCGGCGCCGCCGACCGTGCGTACTACTGCGGCGGCGGCCTGTCCATGCTCGCCGTCCGCGCTGCCGACCCGGCCGCCGAACTCGCCCTCTCCTGGTGCCGCACGGCCCCGCCCCGCCCCGAGCTGCTGGCCCGCGTCCGCCCCCGCTGGCTCAACTACCACTTCGGTCTGGTCACCGAGGACCTCGTCGCACGCGCCCACGCCGACGGCTACGCGTTCGCCGCCTGGACCACCGACCTGCCCCGCACCGCACGCCGTCTCAAGCGGGCAGGCGTGGACGCCATCACCACCAATCGTGTGGCAGCCGTCCGCGCGGCGCTCTGACCAGAAGGTCCCTGGCCGGGAGGTTCCTGACCAGGAGGTTCCCGCCCTCCTCAGCGCCGCACCAGCCGCCGCGCCACGGCGTGCGACAGCACGGTGGCCGCCCCGGCGACCGCCAGCCCGCCTGCCACGCTCCGCGCGTCCGTGGGCCGGAGCCGCCCGGCGCGCCGCAGCCGGCCGCGCGCCCACAGCGCGTACGGGACGACGATGAACGGCGAAGTGGCCGAGCCGGGGGTGTAGCCGCGTACGGCGGCGGCCTGCGCGAGGTGCACCAGACCGTGCAGCCCGAACCCGTCCACCGCGCCCTGGAAGAAGGCCGAGCGGCCACCGGTGCGGTATCCGTGTGCCGAGGCGGCGGCCACGATCACCGCCATGGCGCCCACCGCGACCGTGAACTCCCGCTGGTCGACGCCCTCCAGCGCCCGCCAGAGCCGTTCCGGCGCACCGGGGAACCGTTTCCGCAGCTCCGGCAGGCGGCTCTGGATCCAGCGCGGCCCGCAGGCCACCTCCTCCGCATCGTGCAACGCCCAGGCGGCGAGCAGCCCGAACGTGACGGCGGGACTCAGGTCGTGCGTGGTCTGCGACATGAGCGGTGAGTCTGGCACGGCCGCAAAGTCCGGTCGAACGCGGTCACTTACCGTCGCCACTTGACCTTGCCACTGTGTCAGGCCGTGCACTGGTGGACATCGCCCGGCGGACGCCGTCCCGCCCGCCGCCCTCCAGAACCGAGGACACCCATGCTCACGTACTCCGGATCGGGTCCGTACTGCTACAGCCATTCCCTGGCCATGGTGCTCGGCCCCGGCGCCGCCCCGCCGGCCGCGGTGATCGAAACCCTCACCGGCTCGCCCTTCGGCGTCCAGCTCATCGGCGGCACCCTGCCCCTGTTCGACCCGTACGGCTGGGACCCGGAAACCGGTCTGGACGCCGCCATGGCGGCCCTCGGCCTGCGCTGCGACCGCAGCGCGGGCGGCACCCAGGACGAGGCACTGGCCCGGCTCGGTGCCGCCTGCGCGGAAGGCCCGGTCCTGGCCGGTCCGGTCGAGATGGGCCTGCTGCTCCACCAGCCCGGCTCCGGCACCGCGATCGGCGCCGACCACTATGTGGTGGTCCTCGCGGTCGAGAACGGCACCGTCCTCCTCCACGACCCGCACGGCCACCCGTACGCCACGCTGCCCGCCCCGGAGTTCGCCGCCGCCTGGCGCGCGGAGTCGGTGACCTACACCGACGTCCCCTACGTGATGCGCTCCGCCTTCGTCCAGGAGTGGCCGGCCGACCCGGCCGAGGCCCTGCGGCGGTCGCTGCCCGGCGCCGTACGGTGGCTGGCCGGGCGAGACGACCTGCCGGTGCCGCCCGGCACTCTGCACGGCGCCGCCGCGGTCGAAGCGCTGGCGGACCAGGTGGCCGACGGTCTGGCCCCGGAAACCCGCGACCTGCTCGGTGTCTTCGCCGTCCGGGTCGGCGCCCGCCGCCTCAACGACGCGGCAGCGTGCCTGGCCCCGCTCGGTTTGGCCGGGCCGGCCGTCCTCCTGGCCGAGCAGTCCCGCATCCTCGGTGGTCTGCAATACCCGCTGGTCAACGGGGACGACCGGGCCCTGGAAGCGGGCCTGCGACGACTCGCCCCGACGTACGAGCAGCTGCGTACGTCCCTGGAGCGGGCCGCGGTGCCCGGTACGCGCCACTGACGGCGCCCGCCCGGCGGTCATGTGCCGCCCGCCGCCCCCTCACAACCCCACGATGCCGTTCCACTCCTTGGCGAACGCCGGGCGTTCCTCGGCGGAGATGTCCCGGGCGATGGCCAGCCGTTCGCGCATCGAATCGTCCGGGAAAACCAGCGGGTCCTCGGCCAGCGCGGCGCGTTCCTCGTCCTTGGAGGAGGCCAGCACGTCGCGCGCGGCCGGCACCGGGCAGACGTAGTTGACCCATACGGCCAGCTCGGCGGCGATCTCCGGCCGGTAGTAGAAGTCGATGAGCCGTTCCGCGTTGCGTTTGTGCTCCGCGCGGTCGGGGATCATCAGGCTCTCCGCCCACAGTTCGGCGCCTTCCTGCGGCACCACGAACTCGATGTCCGGGTTGTCCTCCTTGAGCTGGATGACATCACCCGAATACGCCTGTGCCGCGAGCACGTCACCCGAGGCGAGGTCCTTGATGTAGTCGTTTCCGGTGAAGCGCCGGATGTGCTTCTTGGCCACCAGGCGACGGATCCGGTCCGTCATCCGATGGAAGTCGTCCGCTTTCCAGCGCGTGATGTCCACGCCGTCGCCCTGCATGAGCATCGCGAAGGACTCGTCCATCCCGGACAGCAGCGTCACCCGCCCGCGCAGGTCGTCCTTCCACAGGTCCGCGGTGTGCTGGATCTCCCGGCCGAGCTTCCGGCGGTTGTAGGCGATGCCGGTGATGCCCGACTGCCACGGCACGGAGTGCTTGCGGCCCGGGTCGAAGTGCGGGCTGCGCAGCAGCGGGTCGAGGTGGCGCGCGACGTTCGGCTGCCGCGCCCGGTCCATCTCCTGCACCCAGCCGAGCCGTACGAACCGGCCGCACATCCAGTCGCTGATGACGATCAGGTCGCGGCCGGTGGGCTGGTGGTTCATCAGCGCGGGGCTGATCTTTCCGAAGAACTCGTCGTTGTCGTTGATCTCCTCGGTGTACGTCACGGAGATGCCGGTGCGCTTCTCGAACGCCTCCAGCGTCGGCCGCCGCTGCTTGTCCCGCTCGTCCACGTCGATGTACAGCGGCCAGTTGGCGAAGGTCAGGCGCTTGTCCCGGGCCGAGCGGTCGGGGGCGGCGCGGTCGGCGGGGCCGACGTACGCGGCGGGTACCCCGCATCCGGCCGCCAGCAGGGCCAGCGCCCCGGCGGCTCCCGTACCGACCGTGCTCCGTAGCAGCGAACGCCGCGATAGTTCAGCCATGGCGAGCACTCTCACGTGCCGTGGGCGGCGGCGGCAAGCGACAGAACGTCGGCTGCCGGGCCGCCGCCCACGACGGTGTGCCGAGCGGCGGGTCGGGCGTTCGGTGGCCCGCCCCGTGGCGGGACGGGGCGGTTCAGGCCCCCGCCCCGCGACGGAACGGGCTCAGCCGTCCAGCGACGTCATCACGTGCTTGATGCGGGTGTAGTCCTCGAAGCCGTAGCCCGACAGGTCCTTGCCGTAGCCGGACTTCTTGAAGCCGCCGTGCGGCATCTCGGCGACCAGCGGGATGTGGGTGTTGATCCACACGCACCCGAAGTCCAGCTTCTTGGACATCCGCATGGCGCGCGCGTGGTCCTTGGTCCACACCGAGGACGCCAGCGCGTACTCCACGCCGTTGGACCACTCGACAGCCTGGTCCTCGTCCCGGAAGGACTGGACGGTGATGACCGGCCCGAAGACCTCCTGCTGGATGATCTCGTCGTCCTGCTTGAGGCCGGAGACGACGGTCGGCGCGTAGAAGTAGCCCTTCTCGCCGACCTGGTGGCCGCCCGCCTCGATCTTGGCGTGCGCGGGCAGGCCGTCGATGAAGCGCTTGACCTGCGCCAGCTGGTTGGCGTTGTTCAGCGGCCCGTAGAGCACGTCCTCGTCGTCGACCGGACCGGTCTTGGTGTCGGCGGCGGCCTTGGCGAGCGCGGTCACGAACTCGTCGTGGATGGACTCGTGGACGAGCACCCGGGTCGCGGCCGTACAGTCCTGGCCGGCGTTGAAGTACCCCGCCACCGAGATGTCCTCGACGGCCTTGGCGATGTCGGTGTCCTCGAAGACCACGACCGGGGCCTTGCCGCCCAGCTCCAGGTGGACCCGCTTGAGGTCCTTGGAGGCGGACTCGGCGACCTGCATGCCGGCCCGCACCGAGCCGGTGATCGAGGCCATCGCGGGCGTCTTGTGCTCGACCATCAGACGGCCGGTGTCGCGGTCGCCGCAGATGACGTTGAAGACGCCGCGGCGGTGGCCCAGCTCGTCCAGCACCCCGCCGATGATCTCGGCGATCAGGACGGTCGAGGCGGGGGTGGTGTCGGAGGGCTTGAGGACGACGGTGTTGCCCGCGGCCAGCGCCGGGGCGAACTTCCACACCGCCATCATCATCGGGTAGTTCCACGGCGCGACCTGCGCGCAGACGCCGACCGGCTCACGTCGGATGATCGACGTGAAGCCGTCCATGTACTCGCCCGCCGCGCGGCCCTCCAGCATCCGGGCGGCCCCCGCGAAGAAGCGGATCTGGTCCACCATCGGCGGGATCTCCTCCGAGCGCACGAGCGCGATCGGCTTGCCGCAGTTCTCCGACTCGGCGGCGATCAGCTCCTCGGCCCGCTCCTCGAAGCGGTCGGCGATCTTGAGCAGTACCTTCTGGCGCTCGGCCGGCACCAGGTCGCGCCAGGCGGGGAACGCGGCCTCGGCGGCGGCCATCGCCGCGTCCACGTCCGCGGCGGCGGACAGCGGAGCGGTGGCGTACGCCTCACCCGTGGCCGGGTTGACCACCTCCGTGGTCCGCCCGTCGGCGGCGTCCCGGAACTCCCCGTCGATGTAGTTGCGCAGCCGACGCAGTTCGGTGGTCACGAGCGACCCCTCCTGTCAGGTGTCCAGTGGTTGAGATGCCCACCCTAGCCAGGAAGGCAACGTTTTCGACATACCCACAACGGATGAACAACGAAATCAGTGGTGTCGCCATCTCGGTACGACTGATTTCATCGAATCGGGGTTGCGGGACTGACGAGGCTCGTGCACAGTGAGGGCCGTGGCCACTCGTGACAGAAACGGCACCCAGTCGATCGACTCCGTCTCCCTGGCGATCATCGAGCAGCTCCAGGAGGACGGCCGCCGTCCGTACGCCGCGATCGGCAAGGCCGTGGGCCTGTCCGAGGCGGCGGTGCGGCAACGCGTACAGAAACTGCTCGACCAAGGCGTGATGCAGATCGTCGCGGTCACCGACCCCCTCACGGTCGGCTTCCGGCGGCAGGCGATGGTCGGGATCAACGTCGAGGGCGACCTCGACCCGGTGGCCGACGCCCTGACGGCCATGGAAGAGGTCGAGTACGTCGTCATGACCGCGGGCTCCTTCGATCTCCTCATCGAGATCGTCTGCGAGGACGACGACCACCTCCTGGAAATGATCAACAAACGCATCCGCACGCTGCCCGGCGTCCGGACCACCGAGAGCTTCGTCTATCTCAAGCTCCGCAAGCAGACCTACACCTGGGGAACCAGATAGCCATGACCGCTGACCTCTCGAAGACGGCCTACGACCACCTGTGGATGCATTTCACCCGCATGTCGTCGTACGAGAACGCCCCCGTACCGACGATCGTGCGCGGCGAGGGCACGAACATCTACGACGACAAGGGCAAGCGCTACATAGACGGCCTGGCCGGCCTGTTCGTGGTCCAGGCCGGGCACGGCCGCACCGAACTCGCCGAAACCGCGCTCAAGCAGGCCCAGGACCTGGCCTTCTTCCCGATCTGGTCGTACGCCCACCCCAAGGCCGTGGAACTGGCCGAGCGGCTGGCGCACCACGCGCCCGGCGACCTGAACAAGGTCTTCTTCACCACCGGCGGCGGCGAGGCCGTCGAGACCGCGTGGAAGCTGGCCAAGCAGTACTTCAAGCTCACCGGCAAGCCCACCAAGCACAAGGTGATCTCGCGCGCCGTGGCCTACCACGGCACCCCACAGGGCGCCCTGTCCATCACGGGCCTGCCCGGTCTGAAGGCCCCGTTCGAGCCGCTGGTCCCCGGCGCCCACAAGGTGCCGAACACGAACATCTACCGGGCGCCGCTCTTCGGTGACGACCCGGAGGCGTTCGGCCGCTGGGCCGCCGACCAGATCGAGCAGCAGATCCTCTTCGAGGGCCCGGACACCGTCGCCGCCGTCTTCCTGGAGCCGGTGCAGAACGCGGGCGGCTGCTTCCCGCCCCCGCCCGGCTACTTCCAGCGGGTCCGCGAGATCTGCGACCGCCACGACGTGCTGCTCGTCTCCGACGAGGTCATCTGCGCCTTCGGCCGCCTCGGCACGATGTTCGCCTGCGACAAGTTCGACTACGTACCCGACATGATCACCTGCGCCAAGGGCATGACCTCGGGTTACTCCCCCATCGGCGCGTGTGTCATCTCCGACCGGCTGGCCGAGCCGTTCTACAAGGGCGACAACACCTTCCTGCACGGCTACACCTTCGGCGGCCACCCGGTCTCCGCCGCCGTCGCCTGCGCCAACCTCGACATCTTCGAGCGCGAGAACCTCAACCAGCACGTGCTGGACAAGGAAGGCGCCTTCTTCTCGACCCTGAAGAAGCTCCACGACCTGCCGATCGTCGGCGACGTCCGCGGCAACGGCTTCTTCTACGGCATCGAACTCGTCAAGGACAAGACCACCAAGGAGTCCTTCAACGACGAGGAGACCGAGCGCGTCCTGTACGGCTTCCTCTCCAAGGCCCTCTTCGAGAACGGCCTGTACTGCCGCGCCGACGACCGCGGCGACCCGGTCATCCAGCTCGCCCCGCCCCTCATCGCCGACCAGCCGGTCTTCGACGAGATCGAGCAGATCCTGCGGGGGACGCTCACGGAGGCTTGGGAGAAGCTGTGAGGCGCCTCAAGGGGTGAGGGCGTGCGGCGTGGCGTCCGGGGCCTGCTCGGCTCGCGACACCGGCGCGAGCCGAGCAGGCCCGTACGCCTGTCGGTCACGCGAGCGGCACCACGGGCTCACACGCCCGACCGCGACGTGCGCGGAACCGTGAACGCATGGACGCGTGCGCCTGGTGGGCGGGCGCGGGGCCGGGGGATGGCGCTGGGGCGGGGTTGGTTGGTGGCCGGGGCCCCGGGCGGCCGGTGGGGTGAAGAACAGGCGTACGGACGACGGCTGGTGCGGCGATGCCCGGTGGGCGGACAACCGATTTGGGTAGGGGGACACCCGGAAGCAACGACCGTCCCTCTGCCGCTCCACCGGCCCCGCCCCCTCCACCCGCCCCGCCTACATTCTTCATATAAGCCTCCATTTGAGTGAACCTGGGCCGTGGTACGCGCCGAGCGCCGAATACCGAGGGTCGCCACTCCTTACCGTGCCAGTGACCGATACCCTCCATGGTCGTTCACCCGGTTGGGGGAACGATCGGACGCGACGAGCATGAGGTGCGCAGATGGTGGCCCCACCTGACAACGACGTTCTCTGGGCGCGCGGCCTGCACCACACATACGCCGGCTCCCCTGCGCTGGCAGGGGTCTCCATCGGTGTCCGCGAGGGCGAGATCCTCGCCGTCACCGGGCCCCGCGGCTGCGGCAAGACGACCCTCCTGCGGTGCCTTTCCGGCCAACTTGCGCCGGACAGCGGCGAGATCTGGTTCAACAGTTCACCTGTGCACACACTCTCCCCGTCCGGCCGGGAACGGCTGCGCCTGGACCGCTTCGGCTGGGTGGACACCGAACCGCACCTCGTCCCCGAACTCACCGCCTGGGAGAACGCCGCGCTCCCCCTGCTCCTGCGCGGGGTCGGCCACCGCACCGCCAAGCAGACCGCCGGCGAGTGGCTGGACCGCCTGGACGTGGGCATGTGCGCCCGCCAACGCCCCGGCCGCCTCGACCAGTCACAACGCCAGCGCATCGCCATCGCCCGCGCCCTGGCCTGCGCACCGCAGGTCCTGTTCGCCGACGAGCCCACGGCTCCCCTGCACCGCGCCGACGCCGCCCAGGTCCTGCGCACCATCACCACGGCCGCCCGCTCGCACGAGATCACGGTCGTCCTCGCCACCCACGAACCGGAGGCCGACACCCTCGCGGACCGTACCGTGGCACTCCTCGACGGCCGACGCGTCGGCACCAAGGCCCCCGCCCCCGACAAGGAAAGCAGGGCAGAGTGCTCGCTCTCCGTCTAGCCCGCGGTGCCCACCCCCTCGTTCTGCTGCGCCGTCTGCTCGTCGCCGCCGCGTCCGGCGGCACCGGTTTCCTCCTGCTGGCCGCGCTGGGGCACGCCGCGGCCCATCCGGCGACGGCCATGGACTCGTTCGTACGTCTCCTCTGGTGTGCCGTTCCGATCGCGGCCACCGTCCAGCTCGCCGTGTCCGCGGCCCGCACGGACCCCGCCTCCCGCCCTCAACGGGGCATGGCCGCCGCCGGGTTGGGCCCCGTACGGCTGACGCTGATCGCCGCCACCTCCACCGCGGTGTCCTGCGTCCTGGGCAGCTTCTTCGCGCTGCTCGCCTTCCTCGCGCTCCGCGGCGACCTCGGCGGCGCGACCGCCACCGGGTCCGCCACCCGTCTCCTCGGCGCGGGCCACGCCTTTCCGCTCGTCGGCGCGCTGTTGCTCCTCGCCGTCGTGCCGGTGCTGGCGGCCACGGCCACCGCGGTCGTCCTGCGCCCCCGCATGAACGCCCGCGCCGGCGGACGCGGCACCGGAACAGCCGCCGGCGCCGGTACGGGCGAGCCCCTCACCGCCATGGACACCAACAGCACCGCCTCCGCCATGCCGACCGCTCTCCCCTGGGGAATCGCGCTGACGGCAGCCGGCCTCGCCCTGGAGACGTACGTCAGCCGCGGCCCCGCCGACACCGACACGCTGCTCCCGCTGCCCGGACGCCTCATCGGGAGCCCGCCGGGCGTCCTGGCGGGCTGGGCGCTGTCCACGCTCGGCCTCGTCCTGGCCGGGCCCGGCCTGGCCCAGCTGTCCGGCCGCCTCCTGGCCGCCGGCCGTCCGGGCGCCGTCCGCCTGCTCGCCGGCCGCGTCCTCCAGGAGGAGTCCCGGCGCGTCGGCCGCCCCCTGGGCGTCCTCTGCGCCGTCGCCTCCGGCACGTACGCCGCGGTGAAGGTGTACGAAGCAGCCCCCACCCGCCCCTTCGGCCCGCTCACCGGCCTGGGCGCGGCCCTCGTCCTGGCCTGTGTCACGGCCAGCGCCCTCACGGCGGCCCTCGAAGCCCGCTGGGCCCGCGCTCACACCACTGCCGCCCTGCGCCGTCTCGGTACTCCACGCTCCCTTCTCCTCAGTGCTTCCGCCCTGCGCGTCCTGGCCCTCCTCCTCGTCCTGGGCCCCTTGACCTGGGCCATCGCCGAACTGGCCGCCCTCCCCCTCCTCCACTGACCCTGCGCCGTCACTCCATCCGCCTGGCCCTCCCCACCGGTACGGGACCTGGCCCCAACCGCCGCCTCTACGAAGCCGAACCGGCCCTCGCCCCGGCCCTGCGGCACCGCCCGCCTACCATGACGGTCGTGCAGCCGAACTCCGAGTCCCCCGCGCCCCATCGCCCCATCGAGCCCTCGCACCGCGACGGCCGCGACCGCGAGATCGAGACGCTCGCCGAATTCGACCACGTACTGGAGACGGGCAGTCTTTCCGGATACCGCGTCCAGTCCGTCGACCTGACCGGCCGCACCTCCGCGCTGCTCAACACGCCGACCTCGGACGCCGTCTTCCTCGGCTGCCGCATGGAACCGGCGGCCGCCGCGAGCGTCCGGGCAGGTGGCGCGCTGGTCTTCCCGCCGATACGGGACCTGCCCTTCGACCCGTACCGCGGCAGCCTCTATTCGCCCGACGAACTCTTCGCATCCCTCGCGACCGAAGCCGGCTACGCGGCCACCCCCGACGCCCTGGCCTACGCCTGGTACCAGTCGACCATGTCGGACGGCGACGTCTTCGCCTCGATGCTGCGCAGCATCCACGACGACGCCGTCTCCGACGCGCTGGACGAGCACCTCGCCGGTGCCCGCGTCGTCGGCGTCATGGGCGGGCACGCGTTGGAGCGCGGATCCGCCGCGTACGAGGGTGCGGCCCGGCTCGGGCGGCGGCTCGCCCGTGCGGGTCTGACGGTCGCCACGGGCGGCGGGCCCGGGGCGATGGAAGCCGCGAACCTGGGTGCCTACCTCGCTCCGTTCGACGACATCGTGCTCGACGAAAGCCTGGCCCTCCTCGCCAAGGTGCCGCACTTCACCCCTTCAGTGACGGACTGGGCGCGAGCCGCCTTCGAGGTGCGCGAGCGCCGGCCGGGCGGTGGGGACTCGGTCGGCATCCCCACGTGGTTCTACGGCCACGAGCCGCCGAACGCCTTCGCGGCCCATATCGCCAAGTACTTCGTCAACGCGGTCCGCGAGGACGGTCTCCTGGCGCGCTCCAACGCCGGAGTCGTCTTCCTGCCCGGCGCGGCGGGGACCGTGCAGGAGATCTTCGACAACGCCACCCCGAACTACTACGGATCGCGGGGCGAACCGACTCCCATGGTGCTCGTCGACCGCACGCACTGGACCGAGAGGCTGCCTGCCTGGCCCCTGCTGCAAGCCCTTGCCGCGGAGCGTCCCATGGCCGCGAAGGTCGCACTGGTCGACTCGGTGGAAGAGGCGCCCGAAGCGCTGGCCCGCCTCACGGACGCCTCCGCCTCCCCTCCAGCACCGGAACCGACGTCCTGAGCCACCAGGCCGGCCACCGGTCACCCGCACGGCCCGCCCACCCGCTGGACCGGGCCCGCCGGGAGGCCCCTGTCCACCCCGGCCTTTCAGCCCGACGGGCGGGCTCCTCCAGCCGTCGCCGCACCTGTTTGCGCGTCGGAGGCAACTCCCGCCCCTGAATCCACGTCTGGCTAGCCAGGTAATGGTCTGGTAAATCCAGGCAGCGCGCGAACGGAGTTCTTGGTGCTCATCGGTCTTCTGACGGCGGTAGCGGCCTCGGCCTGCTACGGCACGGGGTCGGTCCTGCAAGCGGTGGGATCGCGCAAGTCCGCGCGCAGGGAGGCGGCCGCCGCGTCCACGAACGGCGTCACCCAGCACGGCGGCCCCAGCCTCTCGTCCACCGCCAAGGCGGCCGTGACCTGGGAATTCATGGTCGGTACGGTGCTGGACTTCATAGGGTTCGGGCTCGGCGCGCTGGCCGCCCGGCTGCTGCCGCTGTTCCTTTCGCAGACCGTGATCAGCGCCAACCTCGTGATCACCGCCGTGCTCAGCATCAAGCTGCTCGGCATCCGGCTCAACCGGCCCGAGTGGATCTCCATCGCCGTGGTGTGCTCGGCGCTGGTGCTGCTGGCCACGGCCGCCGGCCCGGAGGGCGGCGGTGACGCCTCGACGACCACGCACTGGTGGCTGCTGGCCGCCTCCGTCCTGGTGATCGGCGGGGGCACCGTGATCGTCCGGCTGCTCGGCAGCCGCGCCGCGATCCTCGCGGGTCTGCTGTCGGGGCTGGGCTTCGGCGCGCTCGGCGTCGGCGTGCGCGTGCTGAACGGCATCGACCCGTTCGACCTGCCCACGCTCCTGGCCGACCCGGCGCTCTACGCCATTCTCGTCGCCGGCATCGGCGGTATGTACCTGCACACGGTGGCCCTCCAGATCGGTTCGGTCAACGGCGCCACGGCGGCGCTGGTGGTGGGTGAAACGGTGGTGCCGGGCATCCTCGGGGTGCTGTGGCTCGGCGACTCCTCCCGCCCGGGTTTCGCCTGGGTCGCCGTGCTCGGGTTCCTGGTGGCAGTGGCCGGTGCCGTCGCGGTCGCCTGGTTCGGCGAGCCGGAGGACGGAACCGCAACCGGATCCCCCGGTGCCGGAGCAGCGACAGCACCCGAGGAAGCCACGAAGGCACTGGGCGGACAGCCGACGCACGGTGACGGCAGGCCCGACGCCGGGCCGACTCCCCCCACGGCGAGCAGCCGCGTCAGTTCCTCGTAGGAACGGCCCCCGCCCCACTCCTCCGCCCGGACCCAGGCTCGCCCCTCCTTTCCCCATGGCCCGCGAGCCTTCCCGAGTCCCTCGATCTCCAGCCCGTTGCGACGGCTCCGGCAAGGCATCGCGAACGTGTCGGCCGCCGCGCGGAAGGGCGGCATGGCCTCGTGCGGATGCGCTCCCGCGAAGACGACCGCGCCCGCCATCCCCTGGGCAGTGGTGTGGGCGCACGCGGGCAGCCGCACTACGCGGACGTACGAGACGCGCGACGGTTCGGCAGCCACGGCGATAGAGGTTGCCGCACTCGGGGTGTCGGCAATCTGCGGACCGGCCCCCGCGCTCCGGAAGGCGTTCCCCCTCCGGAGACCACCCGTCAGCGCTCCAGGACCACAACATCCTCGGCAGAGAAGGTGATGCCCACCGGCTCTCCGTCCTCCGGCGCGTCACGCAGCGCGCACGCTGCTTCCAGCTGCGGGCCGTCGGTCGGCTGGAGAAGAAGCGTGACGTGGCTGCCACGGAAAGTGCGCGCCGCGACCGTGCAGGGCAGCCCCTCCCTGGCGGTCGTGATCCGCACACCGGCCGGGCGTACGAGCAGGCGGCACGCCCCCTCCGGCGTTCCGTCCGGCACCGGTACCTTGCCCCATGGTGTGTCGGCCGACTCGCCCCGTACGGTTGCCGCCACCACGTTGTCGAAGCCGAGGAAGCGGGCGACGAACTCGGTGGCGGGGCGCTGCCAGACTTCCAGCGGCGTGCCGCTCTGCGCGATCCGCCCTTCCTGCATGACCACCACCCGGTCGGCCAGCGCGAACGCCTCGCCCTGGTCGTGCGTCACGGCCAGCACGGTCGTACCCAACTCGCCGAAGACACGCCTCAGTTCCACGACGAGGCGCTCACGCAGGCCGCGGTCGAGCTGGCCGAGCGGCTCGTCCAGCATCAGCAGCCGGGGGCGGGGCGCGAGGGCGCGGGCCAGCGCGACCCGCTGCTGTTCGCCGCCGGACAGGGCCGCCACGGCGCGCCGCTCGGCACCCGGCAGACCGACGAGGTCCAGCAGCTCGGTCACCATGCGTTCCTGCTCGGTGCGGGACACCCCGCGCATGCGCAAGCCGAAGGCCACGTTGCCGCCGACGTCCCGCTGTGGGAAGAGCTGGTGGTCCTGGAACATCAGCCCGACGCCACGCCGATGTGTGGGAACGTCCGCCTGGTCGCGCCCTTCCAGGAACACGCGCCCCGCGTCGGCGGGCTGCAGTCCCGCCACGACCCGCAGCAGGGTGGATTTCCCGCTTCCGCTGGGCCCCAGCACACAGACGATTTCCTGCGCGGCGACGCTCAGGTCCACCGCGTCCAGCGCCGGCGGCCGACCGCCGCGGAAGCGGACGGTGACGTCCTCCAGCCGCAGCAGAGCGTCATCCGCCGCCGTGCCAACGTGTTCCGCCATCTTCAAAACTCTCCGGCCTGATCGGTACGGATGCGCTCCAGTGTCAGCAACGCGCCCGCGCACACCACCATCAAGATGGTCGACAGGGCCATCGCCTGCCCGTAGTTGAGTTCCCCGGCGCGTCCCAGCAGGCGCGCCACGGCCACCGGGAGGGTCGGGTGGTCCGGCCGGGCGATGAAGACCGTCGCGCCGAACTCGCCCAGCGACACGGCGAAGGCGAATCCCGCGGCGATCAGCAGCGCCCGCCGTACCAGCGGCAGGTCGACCTCGCGCCACACCCGCCACGGCGAGGCCCCCAGCACCGCCGCCGCCTCCCGCAGCCGCTCGTCCACCGCACGCAGCACGGGGAGCATGGTCCGTACGACGAAGGGCACCCCGACCAGCGCCTGTGCCAGCGGGACCAGCCACCACGAGGACCGCAGGTCGAGCGGCGGCTCATCAAGAGTGATCAGAAAACCGAAGCCCACGGTCACGGCCGAAACTCCGAGAGGCAGCATCAGCAGCGCGTCGAAACCGCGTACCAGCCTGCCGCCCCGCCTCGTCAGCGCGGCAGCTGCCAGCCCGCCCACCACCAGGGCGATCAGCGTGGCGGCGGCCCCGTAGGCGAGCGAGTTCCACAGGGCGTTCAGCGGAGCGACGGCGAAGGTGCTGTCCATGGACGCGGCGGACTGCAGTGCGCGGTAGAACGTGAGTCCGTAACCGTCCGGCCCGGCGAAGGACCGCTCGATCAGCACGGCCAGGGGCACCACCAACAGCAGCGTGATCACGACGAGCGTCCCCCACAGCAGCGCCCACTGCCCGGCGCCTCTGGGGCGCCGCGCCGTCTGCGCCGGGTCCACCAGCGTGAGGGTGGACTCCCGCCGCCGTACGGTCCACGCGTGCAAGGCCAGCAGGGCCAGTACGGCGGCGAATTGCAGGAGGGTGAGGACGGCGGCCGTAGGGAGGTCCAGGAAGTCGGCGGTCTGTCGGTAGATCTCCACTTCGAGTGTGGAGAACTTCGGCCCGCCCAGGATCTGCACCACCCCGAAGGAGGTGAAGGTGAAGAGGAAGACCA
Source organism: Streptomyces sp. NPDC018019 (assembly GCF_044327805.1). Taxonomy (NCBI): domain Bacteria; kingdom Bacillati; phylum Actinomycetota; class Actinomycetes; order Kitasatosporales; family Streptomycetaceae; genus Streptomyces; species Streptomyces sp. NPDC018019. The sequence continues at coordinate 115,015 of NZ_JBIRGD010000016.1, forward strand.
TCAGTGCGGCGGCCGCGACGGCCGGCGCCAGGGCGGGCAGGGTCACCCGCCGCCAGGCGTGCCAGCGGGAGGCCCCCAGCACCCGGGCCGCTTCCTCCTGCCGCGGGTCGAGCTGGCTCCAGAGGCCGGCGACGGTCCGTACGACCACGGCGTAATTGAAGAACACGTGTGCCAGCAGGATCGCCCACACCGACGTGTCCAGCCGTACGCCCCACAGGTCGTCCAGCACCCCGCCGCGCCCGACCAGCGCCAGGAAAGCGGAGCCCACGACCACCGTCGGCAGGACGAACGGCACCGCGACGACGGACCGCATTAGCTGCTTTCCGGGGAAATCGAAGCGTGCGAAGACATACGCGCCGGGGAGCGCGATCAGCAGCGTGAGCCCAGTAGAGGCCGCCGCCTGCCAGACGGTGAACCACAGGACGTGCAGGACGTCCGGGTCGGCGAGCACCTCCCCGGCCCGGCTCAGCTGCCACTGTCCGCCGTCCTTCAGCCCGCGCCCGACGATCGCGGCGACCGGATAGGCGAAGAACAGCGCAAAGAAGGCGAGCGGCAGGGCCATCAGGGCGAGCCGCGCGGCCGTTCCCCGTGAGCTGCGTGCCCGCCGCTCGCGGCCGGTTACTTCAGGACGAGCGAGGACCACTGCTTGATCCACTGTTCGCGGTTCTTGGTGATCGTCTCCGGCGCCACCGTCTTCGGCTTGTCGATCTTCTCGCCGTACTTGGTGAACAGCTCCGGCACCTTGGCGTCCGTGCGCGCCGGGTTGACGAACATCTGGAGCGGTACGTCCTCCTGGAACTGCTTGCTCAGCAGGAAGTCCAGCAGCGCCTTGCCGCCCTTCTCGTTCTTCGCACCCTTGAGCAGCCCCGCGAACTCGATCTGCCGGAAGCAGGTGCCGGTCGCGACACCGGTCGGTGCCTCCTTGGGCTCGGGCTTCTTGCCGAGCACCTCGACGGGCGGGCTGGAGGCATAGGAGACGACCAGGGGTTTGTCACCCTTGCCCTTGCCCGCCGCCGAGCCCGAGAAGCGCTCGTTGTACGCCTGCTCCCAACCGTCCACGACCTCCACGCCGTTGGCCTTGAGCTTCTTCCAGTACTCCTGCCAGCCGGACTCGCCGTACTCGGCGATGGTGCCGAGCTGGAAGGCGAGCCCGGGCGACGACGTGGCGGAGTTCTCGGTGACCAGCAGTCCCTTGTACTCGGGCTTGAGCAGATCGTCGAAGGTCCGGGGCGGGGCGATCTTGTGCTCGGCGAAGTAGGCGCGGTCGTAGTTGACGCAGGTGTCGCCGTAGTCCACTGGCGTCACCCGGTGCTCCGCCTTGTCGAGCTGCAGTTCCTCGGGGACGTTCGCCAGCCCCTTGGCCTGGTACGGGCTGAAGATCCCTTCCTTCAGGCCCCGCGACAGCAGCGTGTTGTCGATGCCGAAGAAGACGTCACCCTGCGGGTTGCCCTTCGACAGGATCGCCTGGTTGACGGCCTTGCCCGCGTCCCCGCCCTTGAGCACGTCGACCTTGTAGCCGGTCTGCTTGGTGAACTCCTCCAGTACGGACTTGGAGGCGTTGAAGGAGTCGTGGCTGACGAGCGTGACCGTTTTGGAGTCCGTACCGCCGCCGCTGCCGCCCGATCCGCAGGCGGCGAGCGCCGTCAGGCCGGCCACGACGGCCAGCGCGGTGACGGCGGTCCTTCTGGTGGTGCTCACTGGTTTTCCTCCTGGCTGGCCAGGAAGAGACGCGGCCCCACCCGGTGCTTCGGCGGACGAAGACCGGATGGGGCGCAACAGCATGAGTGACGACCGAACTTCCTACCCGGAATGACCCGGGCGAGGTTCAAGGGTCTGCGGCACTTCTGTGTCCGTGACGCTCGGTCCGTGACACTGCCGCACTCTCAGCGCTGTGGCGCTCCCCTGTCGGAATGTGCATTTGTTCGATCACACAGTACCAGCGGGTGGTCAGCGCTCCGCTGCCGCCAGCTGCCCGCAGGCACCGTCGATCTCCTGCCCGCGCGTGTCGCGGACGGTCACCGGCACCCCGTGCGCGGCGATGGCCTCGACGAACGCCTTCTCGTCCGCGGGGCGCGAGGCGGTCCACTTCGAGCCGGGGGTCGGGTTCAGCGGGATCAGGTTCACGTGGACGCGCTTGCCCTTGAGCAGGCGGCCCAGCAGGTCACCACGCCACGCCTGGTCGTTGATGTCCCGGATCAGGGCGTACTCGATCGAGATGCGGCGGCCGGACTTCTCGGCGTACTCCCAGGCCGCGTCCAGCACCTCACGCACCTTCCAGCGCGTGTTCACCGGCACGAGCGTGTCGCGCAACTCGTCGTCGGGGGCGTGCAGCGAGACCGCGAGCCGGCACTTGAGCCCCTCGTCCGCGAACCGCAGCATCGCCGGGACCAGACCGACCGTGGAGACCGTGATGCCGCGCTGGGAGAGCCCCAGCCCGTCGGGCTCGGGGTCGGTCAGCCGACGGATCGCCCCCACGACCCGCTTGTAGTTCGCCAGCGGCTCGCCCATGCCCATGAAGACGATGTTGGACAGCCGGGCCGGCCCGCCCGGAACCTCACCGTCGCGCAGCGCCCGCATGCCGTCGACGATCTGATGAACGATTTCGGCGGTGGAGAGGTTCCGGTCCAGCCCGGCCTGCCCCGTCGCACAGAACGGGCAGTTCATGCCGCACCCGGCCTGCGACGAGATGCACATCGTGACCCGGTCCGGGTAGCGCATCAGCACGGACTCCACGAGGGTGCCGTCGTGCAGCTTCCACAGCGTCTTGCGCGTGGTGTCGTCGTCACAGGAGATGTGCCGCACCACGCTCATCAGCTCGGGCAGCAGCTCGGACGCCAGCTTCTCGCGCGCCGCGGCCGGGATGTCGGTCCACTCCGCCGGGTCGTGCGCGTACCGCGAGAAGTAGTGCTGCGACAGCTGCTTGGCGCGGAACGGCTTCTCACCGGCCGCGGCCACGGCTTCGCGCCGCTCGGCGGGGGTGAGATCGGCAAGGTGCCGCGGCGGCTTCTTGGCTCCGCGCGGCGCGACGAAAGTGAGTTCTCCGGGCTTAGGCATGGTTCTTCCAGTGTCGCAGACGTACGAAGTGACGATCGCCGACGCGATGGGCGGGCCCGATCGACGTGTGAGGGGCCCGCCACGTCGCGTGGCGGGCCCCTCACACGTACGGGAAACCGCTGGTCAGCCGGAGCCGACGAAGATGACGTACAGCAGCCAGACGATCGGGGCGGTCGGCAGGAGGGAGTCCAGGCGGTCCATGATGCCGCCGTGGCCGGGCAGCAGCGTGCCCATGTCCTTGATGCCGAGGTCCCGCTTGATCATGGACTCGCCGAGGTCGCCGAGGGTCGCGCTGGCGGCGACCGCGATGCCGAGCAGCAGGCCCTGCCACCAGGCGCCGTCCTTGATGATCAGCTGCATGCACAGCGCGCCCGCGACCATGGCGAAGAGCACCGCCCCGAACAGTCCCTCGCGGGTCTTGCCGGGGCTGATGCGCGGCGCGAGCTTGTGCTTGCCGAAGCGCCAGCCCACCGCGTACGCGCCCGTGTCGCTGACGACGGTCAGGAGCAGGAACGTCAGGACGCGCTCCGGTCCGTCGTCGGCGGCCAGCATCATCGCCACGAACGTCGCCAGAAAGGGCACGTAGAACGCCGCGAAGACGCCTGCCGTGACGTCCCGCAGATAGTTCTCGGGGGCCTCGGTCATACGCCAGACCAGGGCGGCGAGCGCGGTGAGCGCCATCGCCACCCAGGCGCCTTCCGCGCCGCGCACATAGCCGGCGACCACCATGGCCGTACCGCCGAGCGCCAGCGGCACCAGCGGCACCTTGATGTCCTTGCGCTCCGACAGCCGCGAGGTCAGCTCCCACAGGCCCACGACCACCGCGATCACTATCACGCCCACGAACAGCGGCTTGTAGACGAAGAGCGAGAACAGGATGACCGCGCCCAGGCCGACGCCGACCCCTATGGCGGCCCGGAGGTTGCGTCCCGCGCTCTTCTTCTGCGGCTTGGGGGGTTGCTGTGAGCTGTCGGGCCCCGGCAAAGAGGTGGGCATGGGCTCCTGCGGATGTTCATCGCGGAACAGGGGGCCGCTCAGCCGAGCGGCCCCCGGGTCGTCCCGGTGGTCCCGGTCGTCGTCCAGAGGGTTCCGGTCGTCGTCCTGGTGTCCGCCTGCGTCGGGCACGATGGGCATGGGGCGAGTCTGCGCCGCCGCGCTCCAGTCGTGCGCGGGACCCGCCGAACCGACGGGTCCCTGGTCGGGTGGTCCCCATTGACCGGCTTGGCCGACGCCAGGCGGGGCCCCCCAGGATGACTCGTTCATCAGACCTCGAGGAGCTCGGATTCCTTGTGCTTCAGGAGCTCGTCCACCTGCGCGACGTACTTCGCGGTGGTGTCGTCGAGTTCCTTCTCCGCCCGGCGCACCTCGTCCTCGCCGGACTGCTTGTCCTTGACGAGCTTGTCGAGGTTCTCCTTGGCCTTGCGCCGGACGCTGCGGATCGAGATCTTCGAGTCCTCGGCCTTGTTCTTGGCGACCTTGATGAACTCCCGGCGGCGCTCCTCGGTGAGCTCCGGGAAGTTCACACGAATGATGTGGCCGTCGTTGCTCGGGTTGACGCCCAGGTCGGAATCCCGGATCGCCTGCTCGATGTTGCGCAGCGCGCTCTTGTCGAACGGGGTCACCACGGCCATCCGCGGTTCGGGCACCGAGAACGACGCCAGCTGGTTGATCGGCGTCATGGCACCGTAGTAGTCCGCCACGATCTTGTTGAACATCGCCGGGTGCGCACGCCCGGTGCGGATCGCGGCGAAGTCCTCCTTGGCGACCACGACGGCCTTCTCCATCTTCTCCTCGGCCTCGAGGAGGATCTCTTCGATCACCACTTGCTCCTGGTCTTTTCGGTAAGAAGCAGAGCCTCGCCCCTGCCGCGCGTCTTCTCCTGCACGGTGTCCGACCGGCAGGCCGTTGTCCATCCCCGTGCCGGGGTCATCCCCCGGCCCGGGGTTGCCGCCCGTACGGTGCGCTGCCCGTACGGCAATACGGCAATGGGGCCGTCAGGCCCGGGTGCCCTGATCGCTGACGAGCGTGCCGATCTTCTCACCCTTCACCGCGCGCGCGATGTTGCCCTCGGCGAGCAGCTCGAAGACGAGGATCGGCAGCTTGTTGTCACGGCAGAGCGTGATGGCGGTGGCGTCGGCGACCTTGAGGTCGCGGGTGATGACCTCGCCGTATTCGAGGGCGTCGAACTTCACCGCGTCCGGGAACTTCTTGGGGTCGGCGTCGTAGACCCCGTCCACCCCGTTCTTGCCCATCAGCATGGCCTCGGCACCGACCTCCAGGGCGCGCTGGGCCGCGGTGGTGTCGGTGGAGAAGTACGGCATCCCCATGCCGGCCCCGAAGATGACCACACGGCCCTTCTCCATGTGCCGCACGGCGCGCAGCGGAATGTACGGCTCCGCGACCTGTCCCATGGTGATGGCGGTCTGGACGCGGCAGTCGATGCCCTCCTTCTCCAGGAAGTCCTGGAGTGCCAGGCAGTTCATGACCGTGCCGAGCATGCCCATGTAGTCGGAACGGGCCCGGTCCATGCCGCGCTGCTGGAGCTCGGCGCCGCGGAAGAAGTTTCCGCCACCGATCACGATGGCGATCTCGTAGCCGTCCCGGACGACGGCCGCGATCTCGCGGGCGATGGCGTGCACGACATCGGGGTCGACGCCCAGTCCGCCGCCGCCGGCGAACGCTTCGCCCGACAGCTTCAGCAGGAAGCGTCCCTTCCCGTCACTGTCGGCTTTGTGGGCTGTGTCCGCGCCGTCGGCACCCTGATTCATCACGCTCTCCTCGTGCACATACGAAGAAGGCCATTGCCGGGGGTCTGGGTCAGATCCCTGTACGGCAATGGCCTCCTCGTCACATCTGCGGTCGGCCGGTATGCGGCCGACTGCGTACGACCCTAGCGGGGCCGCAGGTCATTCGCTGGCCTTGGCGACAAGGCCCACGGCTGGGCTCAGGCGCCGACGCGGATGCGCGCGAAGCGCTTCAGCGAGACACCGGCCTCTTCCAGGACCTTCTCGACGGACTTCTTGTTGTCCTTCGCGAAGGGCTGCGCCAGCAGCGTGTTCTCCTTGAAGAAGCCGTTGACGCGACCCTCGACGATCTTCGGAAGGGCGGCCTCGGGCTTGCCCTCCTCCTTCGCGGTGGCCTCGGCGACGCGGCGCTCGTTCTCGACGATGTCGGCCGGGACGTCCTCGCGGGCGAGGTACTTCGGCGCGAACGCGGCGATGTGCTGCGCGACGTCCTTGGCGACCTCGGCGTTCTCCTTGTCCAGCTCGACCAGGACGCCGACCTGCGGCGGGAGGTCGGGCATGGTGCGGTGCATGTAAGCGGCCACGTAGCCGCCGGAGAACTGCGCGAAGCGGTCCAGGACGATCTTCTCGCCGAGCGTGGCGTTGGCCTCGTCGACGTACGCCTGAACGGTCTTGCCGGCCTCGATCTCGGAGGCGAGCAGCGCCTCGATGTCGGCCGGGGAGGTCTTGGCGACGTGCGCGGCCAGCGCGTCGGCGACGGCCAGGAACTTGTCACCCTTGGCGACGAAGTCCGTCTCGCACTTCAGCTCCAGCAGCACGCCGGAGGTCTTGTCCTCGGAGATGAGGGAGACGACGGCACCGTTCTCGGCCGAACGGCCTTCGCGCTTGGCGACGCCCTTCTGGCCCTTGACGCGGAGGATCTCCACGGCCTTGTCGACGCTGCCCTCGGCCTCGTCCAGGGCCTTCTTGCAGTCCATCATGCCGGCGCCGGTCAGCTCACGGAGCTTCTTGACGTCCGCGGCGGTGTAGTTCGCCATGGTCTGTGAATCTCTTCTCGAAATCTCGACAGTCGAAAGATCTACGGGTGGACGGCGGGGGCGGCGCACTGGGCGCTCTCCCCCGCCGTCGTCAACCGGTGGTGCGGCGTCAGGCCTGCTCGGCGGCCGGCTTCTCGGCCTCGGCGGCGGGGGCCTCGGCGGCAGGAGCCTCGGCGGCCGGCTCCTCGGCGGGCTTGTCCTCGGCCTTGGCGGCGTCCTCGGAGTCGGCCTTCTTGTCGCCCTCGAGCAGGTCGCGCTCCCACTCGGCGAGCGGCTCGCCGGCCTTCTCGCCCGGCTTCTGGTCGCCGGTGGCGGCGCCGGAGCGGGCGATGAGGCCCTCGGCGACGGCGTCGGCGATCACGCGGGTGAGCAGGGTGACGGAGCGGATCGCGTCGTCGTTGCCCGGGATCTTGTAGTCGACCTCGTCCGGGTCGCAGTTCGTGTCCAGGATCGCCACGACCGGGATGTTGAGCTTGCGCGCCTCGCCGACGGCGATGTGCTCCTTCTTGGTGTCCACGATCCAGACGGCGCTGGGCACCTTCTGCATCTCGCGGATACCACCGAGGGTCTTCTCCAGCTTGGCCTTCTCGCGGGAGAGGACCAGGAGCTCCTTCTTGGTGAGGCCGGAGGCGGCCACATCCTCGAAGTCGATCTGCTCGAGCTCCTTCAGGCGCTGCAGGCGCTTGTAGACGGTCGAGAAGTTGGTCAGCATGCCGCCGAGCCAGCGCTGGTTCACGTAGGGCATGCCCACGCGGGTCGCCTGCTCGGCAATGGCCTCCTGGGCCTGCTTCTTGGTGCCGACGAACATCACCGAGCCGCCGTGGGCGACGGTCTCCTTGACGAACTCGTAGGCGCGGTCGATGTACGACAGCGACTGGAGCAGGTCGATGATGTAGATGCCGTTGCGCTCCGTGAAGATGAAGCGCTTCATCTTCGGGTTCCAACGGCGGGTCTGGTGCCCGAAGTGGACGCCGCTCTCCAGCAGCTCCCGCATCGTGACGACGGCCATGGCCGTACTCCTCGTGTTACTCGGTTCCACTGCGGCCGGGCGGCCGCGGTGCCTGACGCCCCGGCGCGCTCTGCCGGGGAAGGGACCTTGCGGGGCCTTCCGAGGACCGAGGGGCGCGGCCACCGTGCTGCCCGAAGAGGGACTGTTGCGCTGGTGGCGGGGCGTGCGAAGTCGACCCGGTGACCCGGATCGCCACAAGAAGTGTACGGGACCGCCGAAGGGACGGGCGACACGCTCCTTTCGGCCATGCGGGGCGGGGGGGGGCGGGGCCCGTCTAACCTCGTCCGTCGCCTCGCCCCAGCCACGCCACTCCCCCAGCCACGCCCACCCCACCCCGCAGCGGCCCGGGGTGGGGCCGGGATGGCCGGGATGGCGGGACGACTGGGGTGGCCGGAGTGGTGGAAGGGCGGTGCGGGACCAGTACGCGGTATCGCCAGGGTGACGGCGTTGTACACAACCCGTCGGTAATCCACTGATGCAGCTCAAGATCCCCAAGCTGCGACGAGACACGTCATCGTCGCGACATGCACCTACGAACCGTTCCTGAAGCCGTACGTACCGTAATCATCCGGCCCCGCGTCATCACTCGGTACCTGCTGCTCGCCGTGTGCCGCGTGCGCAGCCCGCGCCGCCACCAGACATCGAGTCCCCATACGGCACTATCCGGACCCGCCCGCCCCGCCTACAGAAGGAAGGCAGGGCCCCCCTTGCGGTCCTCTCCCGCGACCGTCCGCCTCCTGACCATGTGGGCGGCAGGCACCGCATTGGCCGTGCTGTCCGCCGGAGCAGCCGCAGCGGGTGGCACGCTCACCGGGGACGGGGCGCCGAATCCCGTGGAGCCGACGGCATCCCCGAATCACCGGTCGGCATCGTCGTCGAGCACCCCCGCCGCCCCCAAGCCAGGCCCCCTCTCAGCCGCGGACACGGACTCCTCGGAACCATCGGAACCAGTCGGCGGACGGGCGTGGCCGGTCGTCGGAGCGGCCGGCGCGCGGCCCACTGTCGCGCGCGGCTGGGAGCCTCCGCCCGCCCCTTGGGCGCCCGGCCATCGGGGTGTGGACCTCTTGGCATCCGCGAAGGCGACGGTACGTGCGGCCGCCCCGGGCCGCGTCCTCTTCGCCGGCAAGGTGGCGGGCCGGGGCGTCCTGTCCATCGAGGTATCGGCGTCCGGCACTCCGCCGCTCCGCACCACGTACGAACCGGTGGAGCCGACCGTCCAGAAGGGCGACCACGTCACCGCAGGCCAGCCAGTAGCGACCCTCGGCCCAGGCCCCTTCCACTGCTCCGGCCCGTGCCTGCACTGGGGCCTGCTCCGCGACAAGACCTACCTGGACCCGCTCTCCCTGCTCCCCCCATCGATGCTGCACCCCGCACCTTCGCGGCTCCTCCCGGTCACCGGCGTACCGGAGCCGAGCGACGCATCGGGGCCCCGGGATGCCTCACCGCCGGGACACTCGCGGGCTACGGGATTCGGGCGAAGCCGGGTACAGACGCGAGCCCCGCCCTACCCAGCGTCACCGGGCAACGGGAACGGCTTCATACCCCGAAGTCGACAGCCAACCGCTCCGGCCGCCGTTCATCTCAGAGAAGCGAGGGGCATGGAGGCAGGGCGCAGAAGGCGAGGAGGACCTGGCAGGAAAGCGGCCCAGCCATGGCGGGACGACGGATGAACCGATCAGCCCTTTACGCCACCCAGGACCATGGCGACCGCGGCCTCCGTGATCTGTGTCGGGTCTTCCGCGGCCCCGAGCTCGATACGGCGAACTGCGGCGTCGACGATGCCTTGCAGCAGCATGGCGGCGAGTCGCGGCTGCTCGTGACCGAGACCGGCCAGGGCCTCCACGATCATCGCAATGAGACCGCCGTGCGCAGCACGGATCTTCTCCCGCGCGCCGGCGTCCAGCTCACCTGCCGAGATCGCGACGACAGCCCGGTGCCTGCGGTCGCCGACCAGCGCGAGCTGTTGCCGTACGTATGCCTCGATCTTGGCCTCAGGCGTCTCGACCCGCTCCATCGCAGCCTCGACCTCGGCCGCCCACACGGGGAAGTCGACCGCACACAGTTCCTCGACGACGGCCGCGCGGGAACGGAAGTACTCGTAGACGGAGGAGCGCGCGAGACCCGTGCGCTCGGCGAGGGCGGGGAAGGTCAACGCCTCGGTCCCGCCTTCGGACAGCAGGGTGCGGGCGGCGTCCAAAAGGGCGCCACGCTGCATCGTCCGGTGCTCGGCCACTGAGGCCGCTCGAATCCTGGGCACGCCACCACTCTACGGATGGCACGCCTGACACGGCACTCCGCATCACGATGTGTCCATGTCGGGGCGCTGGAAAGGGGCGGCACACTGCTCGGCGAAAAGCGGAGGGAACGGAAGGAAACCACAAGGGAGGCGATACGCGCCGCCCCGGCAGCAGACAGGGCCGGAGGGGCGGGCAGGTGTGGCGGATCAGACGTGCAGGTGCGTGCATGTCTAGAGCGGCGAATGGGCGGGGGCCTACGGGTGCTGGACGTCTGACGCGGTACGGCATCGGCTTGGGACCGAACGCTGACGCCGAGCGCGAGCCTGTGACGGCGGATGCCGAGGGCCGGCCACCCGGTCGGCGAGCGGTGAGCGACGAACCACGGTGAGCGGGCGCCCGCGCGACAGCTGACCGCGGAAGCCGGGCGTGGTGGTCACCAGTGGGTCGAGGTCCCACGTTCGGCGAAGCGAGCCGCTCTCGGGTGGCAGCGCAGGCCGCGGACCCAGTCGGGGGCTGGCCGACTCATTCGTGGGTCAAGCTCCGCGCTCGGAACGTATGCGGCGGAGCTCGAACCCGGGCGATGGAGCTCGAACCCGGGCGGCGGAGGCCAGGCGTCATCTCCAGGCCGAGTAGGAGGTGGCAGAGACCGAGGCGATGGCGACCGAGGCGGTGGAGGCGGAGGTGGAGGCGGTGGGTGGGTGGGGGCGGGGGGGAGGAACCAAAAGGAGCGGCTGAAAGGCCAATCGAACGACCTCGGCAACAGCCCCCCCCCCCCCCGAGAAAGTCCGGTAGGAGCCGGCACACGAACAGCCCCGCCATAGCGCGCCCCGCCTTCCCCGAGTGGCCCAGACGAACAACGACCACTCCCCCTTCCCCGCACTCCCCTGGACGGGCGCCCCACACCCGTAACAGAGGGGCGCGACGACGAGCGAAGCCGTATCCCGAGCCCCCAGCTCAGCGGCCCACATCCGCCAGCTTGGCACGGAGCTGCAGGACGGACTTGGTGTGGATTTGACTGACCCGGCTCTCCGTGACGCCGAGGACATTGCCGATCTCGGCGAGCGTGAGGCCCTCGTAGTAATAGAGCGTGACGACGGTCTTCTCGCGTTCGGGAAGCGTGTTGATGGCGCGGGCGAGCAACCGCCGCAGTTCGCGGTCCTCAGCCACCTCGACCGGGTTGTCGGCAGCCGTGTCCTCCAGCGTGTCCATCAAGCTCAGCCGGTCACCGCCCTCGCCGCCGACATGCAGCAGCTCCTCCAGGGCGACGACATTGGCCAACGACAACTGGCTGAACACCCCGTGGAGTTCCTCCAGCGCGATACCCATCTCCGTGGCCACTTCCGCCTCGGACGGACTGCGCCGGAGCTTGGCCTCCAGCGTGGCGTACGCACGCTCGACCGCCCTGGCCTTCTGCCGTACGGATCGCGGGATCCAGTCCAGTGCCCGCAGTTCGTCGATCATCGCGCCCCGGATACGCGTGATGGCATACGTCTCGAACTTGATCGAACGCTCGGGGTCGAACTTCTCGATGGCGTCGATAAGCCCGAAGACTCCGGAGGAGACGAAGTCGGCCTGCTCGACGTTGGACGGCAGGCCGACACTGACCCGGCCGGCGACATACTTCACCAAGGGCGAGTAGTGCAGGATCAGCTGCTCGCGCAGCCGTCCGTCGCCCGAGGTCTTGTAGGCGCGCCACAGTTCCTCCAGGGAGGTGGGCGCGGCGGGGCGCACGCTACCGCGCGCGGCGGGGGGCGCGGCCGCGCGGTCGGACCCGGAGGTGTGCTGGGGCATTCGTCGCCTTGAGCCGTTCTGCCGAAACACTGGGGAACACGTGCGTGAGGATGGAATTACTCGTGAGCGTAGCGTGACTGCAGTGTTGCGATGCGCGATGAAGGGTCGTTCGGGAGTGCGCAGATACGTTCCGCTGCCCGCACCCCCGGGTTAAAGAGGACAGCACCGATTCCACTCCCAGGGGGCGGGAGCAGCGTTTCGGGCGCCCGGCGTACGCTCCTCTGTACGCGACTTCGCCACCCAACGGGCATGGCGACGACCGACGCGCTCCGCCACCGTCCGGCGATGGCGGAGCCCCACGAACCGAAGCATGGCAAACCTGGATCCTGCGGTCATTCCTCTCACCCTTTCACCCGTTCACCCCAGGTCAAGGACCGCCTCGCCGGGAGCCCGCGACAGCCGCGGACCGCCGCGCCAACTCCCAGACATCACCACACCTTTGAACGAATCCCAGCGACTGCAGCTCGAAGAGCTTGCCTTGCGTCACTTCCTCTGCCGTGCCCGCGTCCCGCGCCAGCCGTCGTGCGTCCGCTCCACCTCGCGCGGGCACCGCTTCGAGCACCCGGCTCGCCACCGGATCCAGGAGGTCCCGGGCGGACACAGGCCCGCGCTGCACGGGGGCGAGGTCACCGATACTGCCGACCAGCTCGCTCACCTCAGCGGCGTTGGTGACCACGACAGCTTCGCCGCGCAGCAACTGATGCACGCCGGCCGACAGTCCGCTGGTGACGGGCCCCGGCATCCCCATGGTGAACCGGCCCAGTTCCGTCGCTCGCCGAGCGGTGACCAGCGATCCGCTGCGCACTTCAGCCTCAACGACCACCGTTCCCCGGGTCAGAGCGGCGATAACTCGGTTGCGCAGGATGAAACGGCTGCGTGTCGGGTGGTCCCCCGGCGGCAACTCCGCGACCACCAGACCTTGTTCCGCCAGCCGTTGAATCAAGTCGGTGTGTCCCCGCGGGTAGGCGAAATCGACACCGGAGGCGAGTACCGCAACCGTGGCTCCTTCTGCGGCCAGCGCCCCTCGATGCGCCGCTCCGTCCACTCCGTAAGCAGCACCGGACACCACCGTCCACCCGCGATCGGCGAGGCCCGCGCCCAGCGTGGCCGCCATGTGAGCGCCGTACTCCGTGCAGGCCCGAGCGCCGACGACCGCCACGGATCGCAGCGCCCACATCCGTAGGTTCGCACTCCCGCGCACCCACAGGCCGATCGGCCTTCCGTCCGCCAGATCGTCCAGCTGCCGCGGCCACTCGTCGTCCCCTGGGCACACGAACCGGCCGCCAAGATCGGCGATGGCTGCAAGGTCCTCGGCCGCCTTGTTCCACAGGTCCACCCGAGTCGCCCGCAGCCGTAGCCCCTCGAACTTTTCCTTCGACACCCCCGTCGGCATGTCCCGCTCACCCGCCAAAGCCTGTACGAGATGTTCGGGCGTCGTCTGCCGCAGCCATCGCCCCACCGTCTCGTCGCCAGGCTCTACGACACGCGTCAACGCGGCGCGCACCTTCCTCTCCTCCTCTCCTACTTCACGCATGTTCTGTCCTTCCCTTGCTCGTCGCCGAGCAGTTCGCATTCCCCCGCACACCCGTGCTCCTTTCGTTCGCGCTCCCATGCCAGTCGGCACAGCACCATGTAGCCGAAAGAGGTAATTGGGTCTTTGCACGCCGACCCGCCAGGCCGACACGCGTCGTCGGCCTATTCGGTGTTCAGTCATCCGGATCCAGCTCTACGACGTAGAACTCAGACGTCGTCATCGGTGATGGGCGGGAGCCGGGGGACGTGAAGTCGCAGGCCGTTCCACACGTCGATACCTCCGAGGCAACGCCTCCCGAGGCCGCCCCTTCTCTTAGACAGCGTTTCCTTTGGTGCTGGTGAGTCGTTGAGCCGCTCATGGTGGGCTTGGTGGAACGGCTGGTACCCGATGAGTTGTGGGAGTTGTTCCGGCGGGTGGTACCGCCCACGGAGGTCAAACGTCCGCAGGGCGGCGGCCGGCGGCGGTCCGGGGATCGCGAGGCGCTGGCCGCGATCATCTTCGTGGCCACCTCGGGCTGCACCTGGCGGCAGCTGCCGCCGGTCTTCGGCCCTGCATGGCCCACCGTCTACCGGCGCTTCGCCCACTGGAGCCGAGACCGTGTCTGGGCCAGGCTCCACCGGGTACTCCTCGACGAGCTTGGCGCCCGCGGTGAGCTGGACTGGTCACGGTGCGCGATCGACTCCGTCAGCCTGAGAGCGGCAAAAGGGGGCCGCTGACCGGACCGAATCCGACCGACCGCGGCAAAAGCGGATCGAAAATCCACCTGATCACCGACCGCAACGGGCTGCCGCTGTCGCTGGGCATCTCCGCCGCCAACACGCACGACAGCCTGGGCCTGCAGCCGCTGGTGCGTGGCATTCCGCCCATCCGTTCCCGCCGCGGGCCTCGCCGCCGACGGCCGGCCAAGCTGCACGCCGACAAGGGCTACGACTACCCTCACCTGCGAAGGTGGCTTCGTGAGCGGGGCATCCGTCACCGCATCGCCCGCAAGGGTGCCGAGTCTTCACAGCGGCTGGGCCGCCACCGCTGGGTGGTCGAGAGAACCGTGTCCTGGCTGACCGGCTGCCGCCGCCTGCACCGCCGTTACGAGCGCAAGCCCGAGCACTTCCTCGCCTTCGTCGGCATCGCCGCAGCACTCATCAGCTATCGCAAGCTCACCAACTGAAACAACGTCTTAGGCTCTCCCGCCCCCACCCCACCTAGGCACACCCGCGCCAGCCAGCTCAGCCCCCTCCCCCTCTCGCGCTCCCACCACAGATCACTCCGACTCCCCCTCCCCTCACCGAGCCCCCGTCACCACCGGCACCCCCCGTTTGATCCCCGTACGCAGTTCGAGGGCCCAGTTGATGTCCTCCGCCGTGGGGCGGTCGTGGCCGGCCAGGTCGGCGGAGGTCCAGGCGACGCGCAGTACGCGGTCCATGCCACGGGCCGTCAGTAGGCCGGTTTCCAGATCTCGTTCCGCTTGGGCCAACGCGCCCGGGGTCACTTGCCAACGTGTCCGTAGTTCGTGGCCCGGGATCTCGCTGTTGGTGCTCCACGGTGTGTCGGCGAGGCGGGCGGCGGCGCGGTCGCGGGCGGCTCGTACTCGTTCGGCCACTTCGGCGGTGGATTCCGCGCTCTGGGCCAGCGCGAGCAGTTCGGAGCGCGCCACCGGTTCCACCGTCACCCGCAGATCGACGCGGTCCATCAGCGGGCCCGACAAGCGAGCCCGGTAGCGCCGGATGGTGGACGGGCGGCACTCACAGCCACCGCCGAGGGTGCCGTGGCGTCCGCAAGGACAAGGGTTCGCGGCCAGGGCGAGCAGGAATTTCGCAGGCATGCGCATCATTCCCGCGGCCCGTGCCACCACGACGTATCCGCATTCGAGTGGCTGCCTCAGTGCATCCAGGACCCGGGCGTTGCACTCGGCTGCCTCATCCAGAAACAAGACACCGTTGTGTGCCAGCGAGACCGCCCCCGGCCGTGGTAAACCGCTGCCACCGCCCACAAGAGACGCCATGGTCGCGCTGTGGTGGGGCGCGCAGTACGGCGGACGGTCCACCAGAGGCTGTCCAGGCGGCAGGGCGCCGGCCACCGAATGCACCGCCGTCACCTCAAGGGACTCTTTCGGCGAAAGGCGAGGCAGCAGCCCGGGCAGGCGTTCGGCCAGAAGGGTTTTCCCGGCACCCGGTGGGCCCATGAAGAAGATGTGGTGGCGCCCGGCCGCCGCTACTTCCAGGGCTTTACGGGCACCGTGTTGTCCGGCGACGTCCGAGAGGTCCGGCACCCGGTCCCCTTGCATACGCTCCGCACCGATTCCGTTGCCGGGCACGGCCAGCCCCGCCAGCAGCGGGTCCGGGCGGCCCTCCGCTGCCAGGTCCTCTTCCTCCTCTTCTGGTACCGGCTCGTCGGTGAGCACCGCGATCAGCTGCCGGAGGCTGCGTACGCCGAGAACGGCCACTCCCGGAACGAGCGACGCTTCGGCCACCGCCTTCTCCGGTACGACGACCTGGCGGTACCCCGCGTCGGCCGCGGCCAGGACCGCCGGGAGCACGCCGCGCACCGGCCGCACGCGGCCGTCCAGGCCCAGCTCGCCGATCATGACGAGATCTGCCAGCTCGCGCGGGTCGATCCGTTCCGCCGCGCCGAGCACCGCACAGGCCACCGCGAGATCGAATCCGCTCCCGCCCTTGGGGACCGAGGCCGGGCTGAGGCCGACGGTGAGCTTCTTCTGCGGCCATTCGCCGCCGGAGTTCACCACGGCGGCACGTACTCTGTCCCGCGATTCGATCAAGCTCTTGTCGGGCAGACCGACGAGGGTGAAAGCTGCCACACCCGGCTCCAGGTCCGCCTGGACCTCTACGACCACGCCCTCGACCCCGACCAGCGCGACCGAACACGTTCGGGCGAATCCCATCAGGTCACCCCCCGTACGTGCTCCACGAGCGGAGCGCCGCGTGACGGCAGCAGCACTCCGATGACATCGATCCGCACCCCGCCGGGCGGCGGACCGCCGTGCTGTTCCAGCCAACGTTCGGCCAGGTGGCGGAGACGAGCGGCCTTCTCGGGGCGTACGGCGGCCATCGGATGTTCGTACGCACCCGCACGGCGGGCCTTGACCTCGCAGAGCACCAGCGCGTCGCCGTCGGCGGCCACGATGTCGACCTCGCCGTCCTGGCACCGCCAGTTGCGGTCGAGGATGCGCATACCGATGGCGGTCAGGTGTCGTGCCGCCAGGTCTTCTCCGTATCGCCCGAGCGCCCGCCGTGCGCTGGTGACGCGCGGAACACCGGGATCAGCGATTTCGACAGCGAGACGTCGGGGCCGACGGCGGCCTTGGGAGCCGTCGGGGCCCCCTTGCGGAGGCGGCAGGCCGTCCCCGCAGTTCATGACCACTCGTCCGCCCCGGCCCCACAGCCGGCCCTCCGGACTTCGCGGACGGGACGGGCCGCAAGGGCTACTGCGACCGCTTCCACCTGTGCGCCCGCTTCCACCTGCGGTTGCCTGGGGTTTTCCCTCGTTCGTGGCGTTCACTCGGCACCACCTCCGGCACCGACTGTGACGCTTCAGCCCAGACTTATTGGATCTTGGTGGACAACCAAGTGGTTGTGGACAACTTCGTCACTCGACTCGGTGACGGAGGGCTGGAGCGGGAGCACGAAGCAGGAACGCAAAGCGAGAGCGCGGGGAGAAGCACGCGGCGCAAGACCCGGCCGATCGCACCTCGCGCACCGGCTCAGCTGCCCGGAAGGTCCAGATCGCTCTTGTTCAGCTCCTCGATGTTCACGTCCTTGAACGTCAACACCCGCACCTGCTTCACGAAGCGAGCCGGCCGGTACATGTCCCAGACCCAGGCATCCGCCATCGAAACCTCGAAGAAGACCTCGCCCTGTACGGAGTGGACCTGCATCTCGTAGTCGTTCGTGAGGTAGAAGCGACGCTCGGTTTCGATCACGTACTTGAACAGCCCGACGACATCGCGGTACTCCCGGTAGAGCTTCAGCTCCATCTCGGTCTCGTAC
Source organism: Streptomyces sp. NPDC018019 (assembly GCF_044327805.1). Taxonomy (NCBI): domain Bacteria; kingdom Bacillati; phylum Actinomycetota; class Actinomycetes; order Kitasatosporales; family Streptomycetaceae; genus Streptomyces; species Streptomyces sp. NPDC018019. Next base: position 132,422 of record NZ_JBIRGD010000016.1, read on the forward strand.
TTTTCGAGGTCCTCGGCGCTCATGGCAGATCCCCTTCAGCCGTGCGTCCCCCCATTGTGCGTCAGACGCTCTCGGTAGCCAGCAGCACCGGCGCGCCAGGGGGCCCTTCGTCGAGCAGCCTGCGCAGCAGCTCGGCGAATGTTGTCGGATACACCGTCTCATGCGACGCGGAGAGTTCCTCCGAAGTCCACCACCTCAGTCCCGACACACTGCGCCGCTCAAGATCCGTCTGCCCAGACATCTCGGTTGCAGTCCGATCCGTACGGGCCAGGTAGTACCACTCGTCCTGGTCCCAGCGCCGTCCGTCGAAGGGGAAGGAACAGCGCCGCTTCCACAGCAGCGGGCCCAGCTCCACATCGGTGATCCCGGTCTCCTCGGCCAGCTCCCTGCGGGCCGCCTCCTCCCGGGTCTCCGTGCCCTCCAGGCCGCCACCCGGCGTGAACCACCAGGTGCTGGACGGATCGTCCGGCTCATAACCGTGCAACAGCAGAACCCGGTCGTCCGGGTCGAGCAGCACCACACGCGCGACCTGCCGCACCTCCACCGGCGGGCGGGCCGTGGCCGCCGCTGCACCCGGGTACCCACCGGCAAGTCCCCCGGCCGACGTCGCTTCCCCGGCTACCAGATCACCGTCCGGCGCATCCCCTTCCGGCACGCCGCCGCCCCGTACAGTTCCGTCCGACACCCCGCTCGCCTCGTCCGTCACCTCAGCCACTCCTCCGCCTTCTGCGTCGCGCCACCGGCCCGTACGCCGCGCCGCCCAGGATCAGCACCGCGCCGGCGACGATCGCGATCACGATCGTCCGCACCGGACCGGGCTGCGACGTACCGCCGGGCATCGCGGAGAACCCGGCCGGCCGTTCCACCATCCCCATGCTGCCGAGCGGCCACGCCCTGGCGTCCACCCGCGCGTCCACCGCGGCGCGTGACACGGTGCCGTGATCGGCGTCCTTGAGGTGCGTCCGGGAGTCCAGGGAGTCATTGCGGTGATCGCCGAGCAGGAAGAGCTGGCCCACCGGGACCTTCGAGCTGAAGCCGGTCGGCGAGGCCGGGCCCTTGGCGTGCAGATACGGTTCTTCGACGGGCTTGCCGTTGATCGTCAGCCGGCCGTCCTTGCTGCAACAGGCGACCGTGTCACCGCCGACCCCGACGACCCGCTTGACCATCGGCACATCGCCCCACACCGAGTCCCGGAAGACCACGATGTCACCGCGCCGCACCTCCGCGCCGTCCACCTGTTCGGCCAGGACCCGGTCCCCCACCCCGATCGTCGGTGCCATCGAGTCGGTCGGCACCGTGTAGGGACGGTACGTCAGTGCTCCCCATACGAAGCCGCCCAGGAACAGCACACAGCCGACGGCCACGACCACACCCGACAGCACGCTGCCCACCGTCCGGCCGCGATCGTCACCCGCCCGTTCTCTGCTGCTCATCCCAGCTCCCACCCCGCGAGCCCGACCCGCGTCGAAGATCTGCGACGGACCCTACCCGGGCGTACGTTCCCCAGTCAGCACCATGAGCCGCCCGGGACGACGAAACACCGGGTACGCGCGGAATGCGTACCCGGTGTTCCGGTTCAGCCGGCTACCGGACCGCGCACCTCGTGCGCGTCCCGGTCACTCGTTCAGTCAGACGCCTGCTCCGTGGCCCGCGCCGCGCGTGCGGTCCGCCTGCGGCGCCGCCACAGCACGATCGGCACCGCACCCACGAGCCCGAGCGCCGCCGGCGTCGCCGCCATGGCCTTGTTCAGGGCGGGCTGGTCGAACGTGTCCGGCACCGACAGCCACGACCAGCGGTTGATCGGCCAGGCGATCGTGAAGGCGCGCCCCACGACCTGCTTGACCTCGACCGTGCCGTTGCCCTTGAGGTTCGTGTGGTAGCGGGAGTCGAGGGAGTCCTGACGGTGGTCGCCCATCACCCAGATGCTGCCCTTGGGCACCGTGATCTTGTCGATCTCCTTGTCACCGCAGGGCGTGTTGCCGGGGAAGAGGTACTCGTCCTCCTTCAGCGGCGTGCCGTTGACCTTGACCGGACCGGTGCCGTGGCACTCCACGGTGTCGCCGCCGACCGCGATGACCCGCTTGATCAGGTCTTTCTCCTCGGCGGAGGGCATCAGGCCGATGAAGCTGAGCACCTGCTGGATGGCGTTGGGCTCGGGGGTGGGCACCTCGTTCAGCCAGCCGCCCGGGTCGTGGAAGACGACGACCTCGCCGCGCTCCGGCTCCGAACCGAACCACGGGGTGAGCTTGTCCACCAGGACCCGGTCGCCACGCTGCAGGGTGTCCTGCATCGAGTCGGACGGGATGGAGAACGCCTGTACCAGGAACGTCTTGATGATCAGAGCCAGGACCAGCGCGATTCCGATGAGGATCGGCAGCTCTTTCCAGAAGGCACGCGGCTTCTTGCCCTTCTTCACGCTGCCGCTCTCCTCCTCGTCCGCCGGCTGTTCCTTGTCCATCGAGACTCCCGGACCGGGCGGCCTTCCGGGGCCCGTCGGCTGTCCGGGATCCACCGGCCGTGCCGGCCCACCGGGCGCGGCGGTCTGTGCGGACTCACCGCTTCCCGCCGGCTCTTCGGGCTCTCCGGTTCCGGACCGCGCGCCGACCGCCAAGTCCCCCACATCCACTCCTTACTCCACGCCACCGCCCGCCCGATCGTCGGTGCAGGCCCACCACTCCCATAACGAGCGGGAGTTCCGCAGGGGTCGGGAGTACGGACAAACTGTCGGGAGACACACTATGCGGCGTGTGCCCCGACGTCGCCCTCGCACCCGGCGCGTCGCCCACCGTCGCATAGGTCTCCGGCTCCTCCAGGCGGCGCCAGTGCCCCACCGGCCAGGCGATGACCACGGCCCGGCCCACCACGCTGTCCACCGAGATCGTCCCACGGTACGGCTCGTCCAGGTGGTACCGCGAATCCGCCGAGTTGGAGCGGTGGTCGCCCATCACGAAGATCCGCCCGACGGGAACCTTGACCTCGAAGGAGAACTGCGAGGGCGGGTTGCCCGGATGTATGTACGGTTCGTCCAAGGGCGTGCCGTTGACCGTGACGTGACCCTTCTTGTCACAGCACTTGACGGTGTCGCCTCCGACGCCGACCACGCGCTTGATCAGGTCCTGCTCGTCGGCGGACGGAAGCAGCCCGATGAAGGTCAGGAACTCCTTGATCTGCTTGACCACGACCGGATCGTCAGCGGTCTTGACCTGCTCGCCCTTGAGCCAGCCCCCGGGATCCTTGAAGACGACCACGTCACCGCGCTCGGGCTCGGAGCCGAACCAGGGGGTGAGCTTGTCGACCAGGACGCGGTCGCCGATCCGGATGGTCTGCTCCATCGAGCCCGAGGGGATCACGAACGCCTGGACCAGGAAGGTCTTGAGCACCAGCGCGATGGCCAGGGCCACGCCTATGAGGATCGGTATTTCCTTGAGGTAGGAGCGACGCCTGCGGCGTTTGATGCGGCGGGCCAGGCGCCGCCGCTCGGCACGGCCTCCGGTGGCGGGCCTGATCGTGCGCGTCACGACACCGGCGTCATCGCCGTCCTCCGGGGCCCCCGGGCCGTACGGTTCCCCTCCGCCGCCCCCTGGTCCCCTGCGGGCGTACGGTCCACCCTCATGATCGCCGCTTCCGTACGGACCGCCCGCGTACCCGTCGTACGTCCCGTACGCTCCGTCCTCATACGTCCCGTACGAACCCTCCCCGCACGCCCCCTCCGCGCTCAACGCGCCCGCATCCGCATCCACTGCCCCCCGGTGCCCGCGTTTGGACCGCCCCCGGTTACCCATGGCTGCCTGCCGGGCCTGGTATGCCGTCGAAGGCACGCGGTCGGTGCAGGGTCGTCCAGCGATCCGCCGGCCAGGCGATCCAGTCGGCGCGGCCGATCACCTTGCCGACCGGAACGGTGCCGCCCCCCGGTTCGCCGAGGTGGTCCCGTGAATCACGTGATGCGCCGCGGTGATCTCCCATGACCCACAGCTTCCCCTCCGGCACCACGATGTCGAACGCGTCGGAGGACGGCGCGTCCCCCGGATACAGGTAGCCCTCAGCCACCGGTTCGCCGTTCACCTTGATCCGCCCCTGCTTGTCGCAGCAGGTCACCCGGTCCCTACCGACGCCGATGACGCGCTTGATGTAGTCGGTGGCCGCGGGCTCGGCCAGGCCCAGTGCCGCGCCGGCTCCCCTGATCAGCCCCCTGACCGGGTTCTCCGTCGGTTCGCTCTGCAGGAACGAACCGGTGCCGTCGAAGACGATCACGTCGCCCCGGCGCGGCTCGCCGCCGAAGCGGTACGCCAGCTTGTTCACCAGCACCCGGTCGCCGATCCGCAGGGTGTTCTCCATGGACGAGCTGGGGATCAGGAAGGGCTGGATCACGAAGGTGCTGAGCAGCAGGACGAATGCCACGCAGACCGCCAGCAGCAGGACGGGGCGGTGCCAGAGGGCGGCCAGGGCCGCGGCCGGCCGGGAGGCGAGCCGTCGGAGGCGGGACGCCGGGCGCCCTCGCGCTTCTCCTCCGGCCTCCCCGTCCTGATCCGCCTGCTGATCGGAGTCTGACTGCTCGGCCTCGCTCCCCTGCTCAGCGGGGCGTGCGGAAAAACACGCGGAGCGCGACCCCTGCTCCGGCCCCTGCTCGGGGGCGGGAGAGCGGTCGCGCTCCGAAAGCTGTGCGTCGGTGTCCATCGGACCCTGAGCCTATCCGGCCGGTCCAGGACGCCGGACGTCTGTTCAGCTGTCGCGCTTCTCCTTGATCTTCGCGGCCTTGCCGCGCAGCTCACGGAGGTAGTACAGCTTGGCGCGACGCACGTCACCGCGGGTCACCAGCTCGATCTTCTCGACGATCGGGGTGTGCACGGGGAAGGTGCGCTCGACGCCGACGGAGAAGCTGACCTTGCGGACCGTGAAGGTCTCGCGCACACCGGCGCCCTGGCGGCGGATGACGACGCCCTTGAACTGCTGCACACGGGAGCGGTTGCCCTCGATGACGCGCACGTGGACGTTGACGGTGTCACCCGGGCGGAAGCTCGGGATGTCGCTGCGCAGCGACGCGGAGTCGACGGAGTCGAGGAGGTTCATGACCCACTGCTTTCTTCGTTGATGCCACAGGTCATCAACGGAACTGGAAAATGATGATGAGGTTGCCGTTCCGTCGGGCGGGCGTCGTTCCCCCTGTGGCAGGGGCGCACGCCGGACGCACACAGCAGCGGCCTATTCTTCCACGGCGTCGCTCGTACGCCCAAATCGGCCGTTCGTTCCCTCGGCCCATCCGAGGATCGAGAGGGTTTCGCGGTCCTTCTTGTCGAAGGCGGCCGGGTCGGCGCGCTCGATGAGGTCGGGGCGGTTGCGGTCGGTACGGCGGAACGCCTCGTCGCGGCGCCAGCGGGCGATCTTGCCGTGGTGGCCGCTGAGCAGCACCTCGGGGATGCCCCGGCCGCGCCACTCGGGCGGTTTCGTGTAGACGGGGCCTTCCAGGAGGTCGGCCATCGGGCCGGGAGCGAAGGAGTCGTCCTGGTGGGAGGCCGAGTTGCCCAGCACGCCGGGCAGCAGCCGGGCGACGGCCTCGACCATGACCAGGACCGGGGCCTCGCCGCCGGCCAGGACGTAGTCGCCGATGGAGACCTCGCGGACGTCCACGCGGTCGCCGTACTCCTCGATGACGCGGCGGTCGATGCCCTCGTAGCGGGCCGGGGTGAAGACCAGCCAGGGCTTCTCGGAGAGCTCGACGGCGAGCTGCTGGGTGAAGGGCCGGCCGCTCGGTGTGGGGACGACGATGACCGGGTCGCCCTCCTGGGAGTCGATGATCGAGTCCAGCGCCTCGCCCCACGGCTCGGGCTTCATGACCATGCCGGGGCCGCCGCCGTACGGTGTGTCGTCGACGGTGTTGTGCTTGTCGTGCGTCCAGTCCCGCAGGTCGTGGATGCGCACGTCCAGCTGGCCGCGGGCGCGTGCCTTGCCGACCAGGGAGACGTTCAGCGGTTCCAGGTACTCCGGGAAGATCGTGACGATGTCGAGTCGCATCACACGTCCTCGCCGGCGTCACGGGCGGAGGCGATCTCGGCCTGGCTGTCGTCGAGCAGGCCGGCCGGAGGGTCGATGACCGCCTTCTGCTCCGCGAGGTCGATCTCCGGCACGATCTCGGAGACGAACGGGATCATGATTTCGCCGCCGTCCGGACGGCGGACGATCAGCAGATCCTGGTAGGGCAGGTGGGAGATCTCGGCGATGCGCCCGATCTGCGTACCGTCGGTGGTGACCACGTCGAGATCGACGAGCTGGTGGTCGTAGAACTCCTCGGGGTCCTCGGGGACCTCCTCGGGGTCGACCTCCGCGATCAGCAGCGTGTTGCGCAGGGCCTCGGCGCCCGTACGGTCCCGGACGCCCTCGAAGCGCAGCAGCAGACGCCCGCTGTGCACCCGGCCGGTCTCGATGGTCAGCGGGCCGGCGGCGGGCGGGTCCGTGGCGAGCACGGCGCCGGGCGCGAGCCGCAGTTCCGGCTCGTCGGTCCGCACCTCGACGGTGACCTCGCCCTTGATGCCGTGGGCGCGGCCGATCCGCGCGACTACCAGCTGCACAATGGCCCCTCTTCGCGGCGGCCGCCGCCGCTCTCGCGGTGGTGGTGCTCGCCGTCGTGGTTCATCGATCGGTGATTACGGTCATACAGGCATCGTCGCAGATGCCTATGACAACGGGCCGGGGTGAGCCGTAGCCCTCCCCGGCCCGTGCCGGTACTGCCTGGTCCGGGGAGGTCCCCGGTGCCCCGGTTCTGCTCAGCGGACCTGGTCCACGTCGACGAGGTCGACCCGGATGCCACGGCCGCCGATGGCGCCTACGACCGTCCGCAGGGCACGCGCGGTGCGACCGTTGCGGCCGATCACCTTACCGAGGTCGTCGGGGTGGACCCGGACCTCCAGCACGCGCCCGCGACGCAGGGTGCGCGAGGCGACCTGCACGTCGTCGGGGTTGTCGACGATGCCCTTCACGAGGTGCTCGAGGGCCTCCTCGAGCATGATCAGGACTCGGTCGACTCGGAGGTGGACTCGGCCTCGGCCTCGTCCGCCTTCTTGTCAGCCTTCTTCGCCTTCGGGGTGATCGCCTCACCCTTCGGCTCGTCGCCGGCGTCCTTGGCCAGAGCCTCGAACAGGGCGCTCTTGTCGGCCTTCGGCTCGGCGACCTTCATCGGCGCCGGGGCCGGCAGACCCTTGAACTTCTGCCAGTCGCCGGTGACCTTGAGGATGGCCAGGACGGGCTCGGTCGGCTGCGCGCCGACACCCAGCCAGTACTGGACACGCTCGGAGTCGACCTCGATACGCGACGGGTTCTGCACCGGGTGGTACAGACCGATCTCCTCGATGGCCCGGCCGTCACGGCGGGTACGGGAGTCGGCGATGATGATGCGGTAGTGAGGCGCGCGGATCTTGCCCAGACGCTTCAGCTTGATCTTGACTGCCACGGGAGTGGTGTCTCCTGGTCTTGACGTGGTTGGGCACAACGGGATGCCACGTGGGGTTGCGGTACTCGGGTGCCCGATGGACGCGCCAGCCGGAGGAGAGAGGGGTCCTATGCGACTGTCGAGTACAGCTAGCCATTGTGCCACACCACTCCAGGTCAGCCGACCGCGGCCACCTCGGGAATCCGGAACGGCTTGCCGCAGCCGCCGCAGACGATGGGGGCCTGCGCGAGCACGGACGGGACGACCCGGACATTCCGGCCGCAATCACAGACAGCCTTGACGCGTACACCACCACCGGACGAGCCGTGCCGTGCGGCCGGCCCCCGGAAGCTGCGGGCGCTGTCGGCCGTGGTCGCGGCGGAGTGCGCCTTGAGGGCTCTGGCGAGCCGCTCGATGGTGGGGCGGTAGCGCCTTCTGGCCTCGGGGTTGAGCGTGACCAACGAGAAGCCGCTGCTCGGGTGCGGCTCGTCGACGTGGTCGAGGCCCAACTCCTCGGCGATGGCGAGGAATCGTCGGTTGTGGTAACGGCCTGCGCGCGAGGTGTCACGGACGCCGCGGGCGGCGGCGATGCCGTGGACTGCCTCGTGCAGCAGCCGTTCGAAGGAGAGCTCGGCGCCACAGGCGGACGACGACTCCCCGATCAAGGATTCGGGCGCGGCCAGGTCCGGCAGCTCGGGGTGGTGCCGTTGAATGTCGGCCCACGCGAGCGCCAGCTCGGCGGCGAGAACAGGCGGTGTCGTGCTCACGTCGTGACAACGAGCCGGGCCCTTCCAGTGTTCCGATTACGGGGCATCTCAAATAATTTGCACGTACCGGTCAGTTTCTGGTCATGGGTTCCGAGGACGGCGTGTGCGCAGAACTGCGGAGAAGGCGCGCGTCAGGTGCCAAGCCGGGGCGTACCCACGCGTACGCCCCGGCGCGTAAGAGATGTGTACGCGCCTGGACATCCGTGGTCCGTGGGTCGCGGCGTGACGCCGGTGGAGTCCGGTGGGGCTCGGCGGCGTACGCGACGATCGCGATGCTACCGGGAGGCGTGTCCGCTCCCGGCACCGCCCCGCCGCCGGCTTGTAGACACCGTACGGCGCCCCTGCGTCCGCAGGCGGGTCCCGCGTGAAGCGGGAGTGCGGGTCCCGGCGGCGAGCGCCGCCGCCCGGAAGCTTTGTTGTCCACGGGGAATGTCGTCCGCCTGAGGTGGGAGAACGGGCACCTTGGCCCTGGCGTACGTGGTGCGGGCGCGACAGTTTGCGTCACCGTCCCGAAAAGCACCCCGGCGCACTGAGGGGCGCGCGGGAGACAACCCCGGCGCACCTCTGGACTCCGACATGGATGGGGAGTTGTCTGGAATGCGGGGGCGCACGACGCGAACACAGGGGCGGGCCACGGGGGCGATCGACCACTGACAGCTTCGGGTTCTCGGCGGATTGGGGCGCTTTCAATGACATCCACGCTCGCACAGCATCACCTTCAGCAGTCCGGTTCTCCCGGTCCGTACGGCCCTTCCGCACCGACCGACTCCTGTGCGCGCGCCCGGGACTGGGCCGAGATCCAGGAGCGGATGCTGGTGCCGCTGTACGAGGCCGTCTACGAGCGGGTGGATGTCGGGCCGCACACCAGGCTGCTCGGGCTGGGCTGCGGTTCCGGGCTCGCGCTGCTGATCGCCGCCGCGCGCGGCGCACAGGTCTGCGGTGTGGACGTGGACGAACAACGGCTGGATCTGGCGCGGGAACGGCTGACGCCCGACCCCGCGCGCGAGCCCCGGGACGGCGCGGCGCGTGCCACCGTACTGGCGTGCGGCGGCCCGGAGCGGGCGGCGGACCCCAGCGGCGCCGCGTTCAACTTGGTGACGGCCTTTCATCCCGTGGGCTGTGTCAGCAGTATCGAGGGCCTGACGGCTTCGCTGGTGACGTCCGCCGGGCTCGCGGAGCGCGGCAGTCCCGTGGTGCTGGGCGGTTGGGGGCCGGTGGAAAGGTGCGCCACGGCGAGCGTGCTGCGGGTGGCCCAGCGACTGGCGGACCCCTTGCGCACGGCGGGTGGCTGGCGGCCCAGCGGCCGTGACGACCTCGAAGACCTGGCCGACCGGGCGGGGCTGCGACCTGACGGTTCGGGACGGGTGGCCTGCCCGTTCGGCTACGGCGACCTGCCGAGCGCGGTGCGTGGACTGCTGTCGACGGGTCTGTTCGACGCAGCGCTGGAGGTCACCGACCAGGCCCAGGTGGAGAAGGAACTGGGTGAGGCGCTGCATCCGCACCAGCGCCCGGACGGCACGGTCTGGATGGCGAACGTATTCCGCTATCTCATCGCCCGCACGTGAACCTTGCGATTCGCCTCGATGCTGCCGGTCCTGTCCCACCCTGCCGATGTCCTGATGGGTTGATCCACGGGAACTCGCCGCTGCCTGCTGGGCTTTCGCCAGGGCTCCGCCGACCGCGATGCGAGTTCCCGGTCCTGCCGGCCCGGGCCCACGGCGCACGCTGTCCACGTCACCGTTCACCTTTCTCTTTGTTCCGCTGCGCGCGGCGGGGCTGGTCGCTGCGGCCGGGCTTGCCGGTGGAGCCCTCTCCCCTCTCTCCGCCGTAGCCGTGAGCACGCGTGAGCGCGTCACCGCGGCGCTTCGCGCATTCACCCCTGCGAGCGATACCCAATATCCAGAATTCTGTTTACTGTCATTTCCATGAACAGCATCGACGAACGGTTCCTGACCCGCAACGGACACGCCGCCCGGCGGCTCGCCGCCCTCTTGATCAACCAGCCCACCGAGGGCGAGGCCGCACGGCTCCCGCGGGTGCGCGACCTCGCGGAGGAGCTCGGTGTGGGCAACGGGACGGTGCAGGCCGCGCTGCAACTACTGGAGGAATCAGGCGCTATAGACACGGTGGCCCGCGGCCACCTCGGCACCTTCCTGGTCCGCGCCGACCGCACCATACTGTGGCGCCTGGCCGGGCTGGGCACCGTCCTCGCCGCGATGCCGCTGCCCTACTCGCGTCGCTACGAGGGCCTGGCGACCGGACTGCGTGCCGCGTTCGAGGAGGCGGGAGCGCCGTTTGCCATCACTTTCATGCGCGGCGCGGCGACCCGCGTGGCCGCGCTGCTGGACGGGAAGGTCGACCTGGCGGTGCTGTCCCGCTTCTCCGCCGACACATTGATGGAGGAGCATCCGATCGACCTGATCGCCGATCTGGGTCCGGCCACCTATGTCGGTGCCCACGGGCTGCTGTTGCGGCATGGCGTCCAACTCGACCGCGAGGGTCTGCGGGTTGCGGTGGATCGGACGTCGGAGGACCAACGGGTGCTGGCCGAGCGGGCGTTCGCCGACCGCGCGGACGTGACATGGCTGGAGAGTTCGTTCATGCAGCTGTACGACCTGTTCGCCCACGACCGGGCCGACGCCACCGTCTGGAACCTCGACGAGGTGCAAGGACAGCTGGGCGGTGAGGTGGACGTGCTGCCGCTCGGCGACGAGATCACCGGCGATCTGTCGCTCCGCAACTCCAGCGCGGCGCTGATAGCCCGGAGCGAGGGCAGCGAGGCGCTGGCAGCGGTGAGCGGAGCGCTTGATCTGGAGGCCGTCACCAGTCTGCAGACCGAGGTGCTGCGAGGGGAGCGCATGCCTTCCTACTGAGACACCGAACCGTTCGAGACGGCCGTGGCCCGGCCGGGCCTGGCCAGGTCCTGCGAGCCCGGTGAGGGCAGAGGTGCCGGTCCGACCGTGGCATGGAGCCTGCCGGCCGGCGATACCGCCCGCGCTTCACATCCGCTCTCGTGCTTCACCCCAGCTTCGAGAAACCCAAACCTGTCGTTGGCTACCGGGAAGGACGACGATGGACCCCCTGCTCGCGCAGCGGATCCGGCTCTTTGTGGAGAGCGGTCAGGTGCGGCCCGAGGTCGCCGCGTTCGTCCGGGCCGAACTGGACGCGCTGGCCGCCGAAGGATGCGCGGTCACCGAGGACACGACAGGGATGCTCACCAGCCATCTGCTGATGGCACTGACCCGGCTGCAGGACGGCGAGCCGGTGGAGGAATTCCGCACCGACGACGTGGTGGCCGCGGAACTGGCGCACCACCCGCACGCCGTCCAACGGGCCCGAGCCGTCTCTCTACGGGCCGAGCGCGCCCTCGGCGCGCCGCTCCCCGAGTCGGAGATCAATTTCCTGGCGATGCACCTCGCCGTTCTGCGAAAGGACACACTATGACGGTCATCCTCACCGGCGGTGTCGCCAAGACCGAGGTCGCGGACACCGTGCGGCGGCTGGCACTGCCCGGCGTCGAGGTCGTGGTCAGCAATGACATGGACGCCGCGGCGCATCTGCGGGCCGGTCGGGCCGACTACTTCCTGGGCACCTGCCAGACGGGGGCGGGAGCGTCGCTGGGCGTCCTGGTCGGGCTGCTGGGCACCGCCACCTGCCACACCTTCGGCCGCTCCGTGCCCTCCGCGGACGAGATCGACGCACTGCTGGAGCAGGGCAAGAAAGTGTTCGGCTTCGCCGTGGACCAGGTCAACGCGATCACGCCCGCTCTGGCCGGGGCCATAGCCGCCCGTACGTGACCGTGCCGGACCTCCCCAGGGGCCCGGCGGACCTCGGCCCCGCGGGCCGTATCCCCGATGACGTGCCAGGGCACAAAGGAGTGACCCCGTGAGCAGCACCGTCCTCGCCGCGAGCACCGGTCTCGACTTCTCGCCGGCGCAGAAACTGACCGTCGTAGCCCTGTGCGCGCTGACCGCCTTCCTCTCGCACCTGGCGCTCGCCGTCTTCAACGACGGCGTCCGGCCCTTCCTGCTGGACTTCGTTCAGGGCCGTACGACCCGGAGCGCCACCACGGCGGTGTCCTTCGGTCTCTCCGCCGGGTTCATCTTCGGGCTGGGCGCACCGATGGCACTGTCCTCCGGGGTGCTCAATCCCTGGCTGCTCTTCCTGCCCACCGACATCCTGGGGCTCCTGGCGCGGAAGAAGTGGCTCGCCCCGCTGCTGGGCGGCGCGTGGGGCGGGGTGATCGTGCTCGGCCTGAACGGTGCCAACAGCCTGGCGCACGATCTCCCGGTCGACTTCCTGACCGCCCTGCAGCAGATGGCGACGCCGATCCTCTTCCTCTTCACGCTGTTTCCGGTGCTGGCGATCACCAAGCAGTTCGGGAAGCTGCGGGGCGCCCTGGCCGGGGCGGTGGAGCTGGCACTGGTCGTGCTGACGATGAAGGTGTGGCCCGATGTGTTCGCCGGGGCACCGGCCATGGCAGTCGGTGTGCTGATCCTCATCGGGTTCGCGGTGAGCAGGGACGTACGGCAACGCCGGGCGGCAGAGCGGGCGGTCGCGGACGCGGCGCTGTCGGCGGACGGCGAGGTCCCGACGGTCACGGCAGGTATACCGTCCGGCCCCGGGGAGACGGATCCGATGGCGTCGTTGTTCGGCGCCAGCGCGGCTCGACTGCGCCGGCACCTGCCGTTGTTCATGGTCCTGGGTGCGGGTGTCTGCCTGCTGTGCCGGCTACATGTGTTCGGCGGCGGGGAGGCGACCAGTTTCCTGATCGCCAAGGGCCACTACGCGGAAGCCGCACAGGTCGACTTCTACCGGGCCCTCGGGTTCCTCCCGTTGATCGCCACCACCGCGCTGGCCTCTGGCGCGTACGGAACCGTCGGGTTCACGCTCGTCTACCCCATCGGCTATCTGGTACCGAGTCCCTGGCTGGCGTTGGTTTGCGGCGCTCTGGTCTTCGCCGCCGAGGTGCTGGCGCTGAGCTGGATCGGCAAGGCGCTGGGCCGGCTTCCTTCGGTGCGCGACTCCTCGGAGCACCTGCGCAGCGCCATCGGCGACACCCTGCAACTGGCCATCCTCTTCGGGTCGTTGATGGCCGCCCATGCCATGGGCGGCGGGCTCGGGATTCTCATAGCCGGCGGCCTCTATCTGCTCAATGAGGCAATGGGCCGGGTGGTGGTCCGAATGGCCGCCGCGCCCGCCGCGGTCGTCGTGACCGGCATCGTCCTCAACCTTCTGTACTGGCTGCACCTCTTCACCCCGATCAAGAGCTGAGCAGGCGTAGGAGTACGCCGGGAAAGGCAGGGCCCATGAACTCCCTCTTGCGGACCGTCACCGGCCCGCTGCCCGCGACCGCCGTGCTGGGCCCCGTGCTCGCCCACGAGCATCTCGCCCTCGATCTCGCCCGGCCCACCGACCGTGCGGCCTCACTGGAGGCCCGGCACTTCGAGGCGGTGGTCGGCGAACTTGCCGATGTCCGCCAGCGGTTCGGGCTGTCGCTCGTCGTCGAGCTGACCTGCCGGGGAATGGGGCGGGACCCTGCTGCGCTGGCCCGTATCTCCCGGGAGTCGGAGGTCGCGGTCGTGGCGGGCACCGGCTGGTATCACGAAGCATTCCATCCGGCCGAGGTGGCCGGCGCGAGCATTGGGGAGCTGACGGACATCCTGGTCGAGGAGATCGAGAGCGGCATGGGCGCCGATGGCCCGTACCCCGGCGTGATCGGAGAAGCCGGCAGTCACGGGGATCTGCCGAGCGAGCCGGAGGTCCGTACACTCACCGCGGCCGCCCGTGCCGCCGTCACCACGGGGCTGTCCCTGGCGACCCACGCGCAGTTGGGGCACGGCGGCCTCGCCCAGTTGGACGTACTGACCGCGGCCGGGTTGGCACCGCATCGGATCAGCGTCGGCCATCAGGACCTGCTCGACGACCCCGCGGCGCATCGGAAGCTGGCGGCGGCAGGCGCGTATGTCGCCTTCGACACCGTCGGCAAGGAGAACTATCAGAGCGACGCGACCAGGCTGCGGCTGTTGCTCGCATTGCTGGAGGCCGGGCACGCGGACCGCGTACTGCTCAGTTGTGATATCTCACGGCACGGCTATCTGGTCGACGAGGGCGGTCAGGGTTACGGGCACCTGTTCCGGTCCTTCCTGCCGCGCGTGCGGGCCGCCGGAGCGGACGACGAGCTGATCGATCTGCTGACCCGCCGCAATCCGCTGCGCTTCCTCACGGGCGGGGAGAGAACGGCCTGGGAGGCGCCGGCCGGACAGCCGGTTCGGCAGCGGCCCGCGGGCACGGCCCGGGACAGCGGCCGGGCGGGAAGGGAGTCGTTGGCATGAGCGTACGGCTGCCCCGGACGTTTCCGTTGCCGACGGTCGCGTTGGAGGACGCGGTGGCGAACCAGTTCCGGCTGATGGAGTGCGTCGCCCGGCATTTCGAGGGCCAGCAGCTCTTCGAGGCGGATGCGGGCATCGTGCCGGGGCTGGGGCGTCCGCGTACCACCGCGCGGGTCGAGGCCGTCCTCGCGGAGTTCTTCGGGGCTCCGGCCGCGGCGCTGGTGCAGGGTGCGGGCACGGGGGCCATCCGGGCCGCGCTCGGCGCCGTGCTGAGCGCGGGTGATCCACTGCTCGTGCACCGCGCACCGGTCTACCGGACCACCGGCACCGCCCTGCGCGGGCTGGGGGTGGCGCCGGTCGAGGCGGACTTCGACGACCGTGCCGCGCTGGACCGGGCGTTGTCCTCCGGCCGGTTCCGGTGGGCGTTCGTCCAGCACACCCGGCAGCGAGCGGCGGATTCCCACGATCCGGGCGAAGTGCTCGCCGCCTGCCGGGCCGCCGGCGTGCGCACCATCGTGGACGACAACTACGCGGTCTTCCGGGTGCCCGAGTGCGGTGTGGAACTGGGCGCGGACGCTTCCTGTTTCTCCCTGTTCAAACTGCACGGCCCAGAGGGGGTGGGCGCTGTCGTCGGAGCACGGGATCTTGTGGAGCGAGTGCATGACGACAATTACTCGGGCGGCGGCCAGGTGCAGGGACACCAGGCGCTGGATGCGCTGCGGGCGCTCAGCCACGTACCGGTGATGTGGGCGGTGCAGTCCAGGACGGGCGCGGAGGTCGCCGAGCGGCTGGCGGCCGGGGAGGTGCCCGGGGTCGCCGAGGTGCGGATCGCCAATGTCCAGGACCGCTGTCTGCTGCTGCGGCTGGACCGGCCGGTGGCCCGTGCGGTGCCGGCCGCCGCGGCCCGGTACGGCGCCGCCCCGTATCCCGTCGGTGCCAACTCCCGCTACGAGATCGCTCCGCTCTTCTACCGAATGTCCCGTTCCGCCCTGGAGGACGCGCCGGAGCTTGCCGACTGGACGGTGCGGATCAATCCGATGCGGGCGGGTGCGGACCTGGTGATCGACATTCTTCGCCGCGCGCTGCGCGACCTGGGCGATATCTCCGGTGCCGGCTCTCCGGCCGGCACCGCCGCAGTGCATGGCCCCGGACTCGTATCGTCACCCGCGCCCGGTGCCGGCGCCGGCGCTCCACGAGCCGCAAACGGCGCGTGCAGCTTCCGTGATCTTGGGAACGGGGGCTGATCGCCGTGTTCCTCGACGCCGTCCTCGCGCGTAACCCGCAACTGGTCGACTACGCCGCCGAGCTGCACCGCACCGGCGTCGTGGAGCCGGACACGTACGTCATGGATCTCGACGCCGTCGAGGCCAGCGCCGCGTTGCTGGCAAGCGAGGCGGGACGGTGGGGTCTCCGCCTGTGGTTCGTGGCCAAGCAGTTCGGGCGCAATCCCGCGCTGGTCCGGGCCATCGCCCGGCACCTCCCGCGTTTCGCCGCCATCGATGCGCGTGAGGCCCGCGCCCTGCACGCGGCAGGTGCGAGGCCCGGGAATGTAGGCCATCTGATGCAGGTCCCTCGCCAGGCGCTGCTCGGGATTCTGGCTTGGCGTCCCGAAGTGGTCACCGTCTTCGACGTGGCCAACGCCCGTACCGTTTCAAAGACGGCACAGCAGCTGGGCTACGTACAGGATGTCTTGGTGCGGGTCGAGGGCGCGCCCGGCACGGTTCACCCGGGGCAGGAGGGTGGCGTACCGCTCGATCGGCTGGAGGGCTTCGCGGCCGAGGCGGAGCAGTTGCCCGGCATTCGCTTGGCCGGGGTCACCGGCTTCCCGTGCATCCAGTGCGAGCCGGGGTCCGGACAACCTCGGCCCACCGCCACCTTCGAACTGGTACGTCAGGCCCGCGCCTTGCTGGCGGCGCGCGGGCACACGGACCTCAAGCTCAGCGCTCCCGGCGTCACCTGCGCGGCCACTTTGCCGATGCTCGCCGAGCTGGGCGCCACCCATGGTGAACCCGGGCACGCCCTCACCGGCACCACTCCCCTGCACGCCGTCGACGGGGAGCAGCCGGAACGGCCGGCGTACGTGTATGTCACCGAGGTGGCGCACACTCTCGCCGATGGGCGGCCAGCCCTCCATGGGGGCGGCTTCTACCGTCGGTCCGGAGTCGAGACGGCGTTGATCCCTCGGACCGGCGCCCGGCTCGCCGTTCAAAGAGCCACTGCCGAAAACATCGACTACTACCGTCTGCTGGCTCCCGGGGACGCCCGGCCAGGCGACACCGCCGTCCTGGCGTTCCGAACGCAGATCTTCGTCACCCGGAGCAACGTCGCCGTCGTCTCCGGCCTCACCACCGGCAGACCGCGGCTGACCGGCCACTACGACGCGCTGGGCCGACCGCTCGCGGAGGGTGCGGCCGGGAAAGGGGCGGGTGGGCCATGAGCAGGGTCGTCATCCTCGTCATCGACGGCTTCGGTGTCGGAGCGATGCCCGACGCGGGTGCGCCGCGGCCCGGTGACGCTGCCGCCGACACACTGGGCCACCTCCTCGACGATCATCGTGCGGCCACCGGCCGGCGTCTCCAGCTGCCCGTCCTCGAAGCTCTCGGCCTCGGCCTCGCCCACCCGCATCCGGAGCTGGCACCGGTGCCCTCCCTCCCGGTGGCCGCCGGCCGCGCCGCGCTCGGCTATCCGGGCGCCGATACGTACGCCGGGCACCAGACGATGATGGGGGCCGACTTCAGCCGGGTGACCGCGGTTCGGCTCGCCGGACACCTCGACGAGGTCGCCACGGCCCTCCGGGCGAGCGGACACCATGCGGATCGCCTTGCCGGACGTTCCTTGCTGGTGGTGGACGGGCGGGCCCTCGTCCACGACAACCTGGAGGCGGACCCGGGCGTCAATTGGAACGTCTCTGCCCGCCTGGAGGACCTTTCCTTCGCGGAGATCGTCAGCATCGCCCAGGTGGTGCGTTCGGTGGCACCCGTCGCCCGGGTGATCGCCGTGGGCGGCCACGCCGACGCCCCGCTGGAGAGTTTCGTACGGGACGGCGATCTCGGCACGGTCGGCCTGGACACCCCGGCGAGCGGCTTCTACCGGAACGGCGGGCTGGCGGTGCGACACCTCGGAGCACCGTTGGACCACACCCGCCGACTGCCGGAGCTGGCAGCCGCGGCGGACATCCCCGTGACCCTCGTGGGCAAGGCCGCGGACGTCCTGGCCTGCGATGCGGCGATCTGCTGCCCCGCCGTCAGCACCGCCGAGGTTCTGGGGCTCACCCTCGACGCGGTACGCCAGGCTCCGGACACCGCGCTGGTCGTCAGCAACGTCCAGGAGACGGACCTGGCGGGACACCAGCAGGACGCCTCGCGTTACGCCGCCGTGCTCCGGCGAACCGATGCGGTGCTGGGCGCGCTGCTGCCGCTCCTGGCGTCCCCCGGCGACCGCTTGATCATTACGGGTGATCATGGCAACGACCCGGTCATCGGCCACGCCGGTCACACGCGGGAATACGTACCGGTGCTGATCCACCGTCCCGAGGCCACCGGTTTCGACCGGCTGCCGACGGCCCGGACGCTGGCGGACGTGGGGGCCACGGCAGCGGACGCGCTCGGACTGCGGGCCGCGGCGCTGGGGAACGGCACATCTCTGCTGCGGCCGGTGGGCGGATCGGCGGGTGCGCCGCGATGACTCCGCAGATGAGCCCCCGGCCGGGGGTCCGGCCAGGGGCTCGATCAGACAGCTGGGCGCCGTACGCGGCTTCTGGTACGCCGCAGGCCACCCAGGAACCGAAGGGGGCGCTAGCCCATGAACTTCTTGAACTCCTCGGGAAGTTCAAAGTTCTTCGCGTCGTCGCCCTGCGGCAGGCCCAGCGGGTTGCCGGACTGGGCGGCCTCGCGGCGTGCGGCAGCGGCCTCCTCCTCGGCCTTCCGCTTCATGGGGTTGCCGCTCTTGCGCTTGCCCTTGGCCTGCTTCTGCTGCTTCTTCTTCTTGGCGCCGCCGCCACCCATGCCCGGCATCCCGGGCATGCCGGGCATTCCCGGGATGCCGCCGCCCTGGGCCATCTTGGACATCATCTTGCGGGCGTCGAAGAAGCGCTCGACGAGGTTCTTGACCGCGCTGACGTCCACGCCCGACCCCTTGGCGATACGGGCGCGGCGGGAGCCGTTGATGATCGTCGGGTCCTGGCGCTCACCGGGCGTCATCGACTTGATGATCGCGGCCGTACGGTCGACCTCGCGCTCGTCCAGGTTGTTGATCTGCTCCTTCATCTGCCCCATACCGGGCAGCATGCCGAGGAGCTTGGAGATGGAGCCCATCTTGCGGACCTGCTCCATCTGGGCCAGGAAGTCGTCGAGGGTGAAGTCCTTGCCCTTGCTGCTCGCCAGCTTGGAGGCCATCTTCTCGGCCTCTTGCTGGCTGAAGGTCTGCTCCGCCTTCTCGATCAGCGTGAGCATGTCGCCCATGCCGAGGATGCGGGACGCCATGCGGTCCGGGTGGAACGCGTCGAAATCGTCCAGCTTCTCGCCGTTGGAGGCGAACATGATCTGCTTGCCGGTGACGTGCGCGATGGAGAGCGCGGCACCACCGCGGGCGTCGCCGTCCAGCTTGGAGAGCACCACGCCGTCGAAGCCGACGCCGTCCCGGAACGCCTCGGCGGTGTTGACCGCGTCCTGGCCGATCATGGCGTCGACGACGAAGAGGACCTCGTCCGGCTTGACCGCGTCCCGGATGTCCGCGGCCTGCTGCATCAGCTCCTGGTCGATGCCGAGGCGGCCTGCGGTGTCGACGATGACCACGTCGTGCTGCTTGGCGCGGGCGAACTCGATCGAATCCTGAGCGACCTTGACCGGGTCGCCGACGCCGTTGCCCGGCTCGGGCGCGAAGATCGCGACGTTGGCGCGCTCGGCGACGACCGAGAGCTGGTTGACCGCGTTGGGGCGCTGAAGGTCACAGGCGACCAGCAGCGGCGCGTGGCCCTGCTGCTTGAGCCAGTTGCCGAGCTTTCCGGCGAGGGTCGTCTTACCGGCACCCTGCAGACCGGCGAGCATGATGACCGTCGGGGGATTCTTGGCAAAGCGCAGCCGGCGGGTCTCGCCGCCGAGGATGCCGATGAGCTCCTCGTTGACGATCTTGATGACCTGCTGGGCGGGGTTGAGCGCCTGGGAGACCTCGGCGCCGGTCGCCCGCTCCTTGACCTGCTTGATGAAGGCCCGGACGACGGGCAGCGCGACGTCGGCCTCCAGCAGGGCGATACGGATCTCGCGCGCCGTGGCGTCGATGTCCGCCTCGCTCAAGCGGCCTTTGCCCCGGAGGTTTTTGAAAGTACTCGCCAAGCGGTCGGAAAGCGTATCGAACACGGCGGTCGTCGATCCTCGGGGTCGGGGGCAGGGTCAAGTCGGCTTCTAGGGTATCCGCACGGGCAAGCAACGTGTCCCTGCCCGCCCGGGAGGCCCGCCGGGACGGGTCCGCGTGCGGCTGCGGGCCCGGCGTGCGGACGGCGTGAGCGCCCAGTGCGGGTGCCGCCTCCACCGTCTCACGGGGGTGCGGTGGCCGAGCAGCCCGTGCTGTCTTCGGAGACGGTCCGGCGTTGGAGGCGGTTCCCGGGCCGAGAGGGAGGCCCGGGCGGGAGAGGCGGTTCGGCTTCGCTGCTTGCCCCGCTGCTGAAGGGGGCACTGCGCCCGGAGGCGGCTCCGCGCTTGGGGGTGCGCCCATGCCTGGGGGTGTGCTTGCGCTTGGGGGTGGCGCTGGGCCGGTGGGGTGCCTCGCGGCTCAGGCCGGTTCCGTATGCGAGGTTGGCTTCGGGCCTGAGGCCGACTACGCGCTTTGGGGCGGCCCCGGCTTCCCCACCGGAGGTCGTACCGCCGCCGAAAGTCGTGGCCTTGCGCCCGGAAGGCCCCCCAGCGGCAGGTCCGGCGTGGTTCGCTCCGACAGACCGGTCCACGCGTCCCACACCACCACGTCGATCGCCGAGGCCCGCCCTATCCGGCGGGGTCATGCGAGCCGGGCTGCCGTGCCCCGCACCAGCAGGCCGATCCGTGCCGCCCACCCCGCCAGGTGCCGCTCCCCGAGCAGGATGTACGGGCCTTGCCCCGGCGAGTCGAGTGACGCAGCACGCACCACCGGCCCCGCGCCGGACCGTTTCACGCCCACGCCCTTCCCGCCCCGGGCCGTCGGCGCTACTTCAACGCGCGCTCGACTGCCTGGGCCACCTCCGTGGCCGATGCGTCCGACAATGGCTCGCCCTTTTCGTCCGTGACGTAGAACGCGTCCACCGCGTTCGCTCCCAGCGTGCTCACATGGGCGCTGCGTACGGTGACGCGGGCGGCCTCCAGCGCGCGGCCGATCCGGTGCAGCAGTCCCTGCGCGTCCTGGGCCCGTACCTCGATCACGGTCGCCAGCTGGGAGCTTCCGGGAGCCACCGTCACCCGGGGCGGCGGGGCCTGCACACCGCGCGAGCGGCGTGCGTACGCCTGCTCGCGCTCCGCCAGCCGGGCCGGTACGTCCAGCGAGCCGTCCAAGGCCCGTACGAGGTCCGCCCTGAGCCGTACGGTCTGCGGGAGCGAGCCGAATTCGGCGGCCACCCGCCAGCTCAGCAGCAGGACCGGGCCCTCGCCGAGGGGGTCCACGCTGCGCAGGTCGGCGGCACGGACGGTGAGGCGGTGCATCGCCAGGACGCCGGCCGCGGCGGGCAGCACGCCGGGCTGGTCCGGTACGGCCATCAGCAGCTCGACGCCCACCGGCTCCGGTTCCGGCACGACGTTCGGGCCCGCCCCGGCCCCCGTCCCCGTACCGGCGCTGCCGTACGCAGTAGCGCTTCCTCCCCCACCGCCCCCCTCGGAGGCCGGCTCCGTTTCGCTCCGGCCCTCTGCCCGTGTGTGCAGGGTCAGTACCGGGGCTTGGGCGCGCCACGCCTCGACGGCCAGACGTTCCTGCTCGGCGGTCGGCTCGTCCGCCGTATGTCCCTCTGGCGCGGTTTCTCCCGCCAGCCGTGCGGTGACGCGTTTCACCAGGTCGGTGACGAGCGAACCGCGCCAGGCACTCCAGGCCGCCGGGCCGGTGGCCAACGCGTCGGCCTCGGTGAGGGCGTGCAGCAGTTCCAGCGTGCCGATGGTGCCCACCGTGTCCGCGACCGCCTCCACCGTCGCCGGATCGTCCAGGTCCCGGCGGGTGGCCGTCTCGACGAGCAGCAGATGGTGCCGTACGAGGGTGGCGATCACCGCCACGTCCCGGGCGTCGAAACCGATCCGGGCCGCCATGTCCCGGGCGATGGTCTCGCCGGAGACGGAGTGGTCGCCCGGCCAGCCCTTGCCGATGTCGTGCAGCAGGGCCGCGACCAGCAGCAGGTCGGGGCGGTGCACGCGGCGGGTGAGCGCGGCGGCGCGGACGGCCGTCTCGATCAGGTGCCGGTCCACGGTCCACCGGTGCACGGCGTTGCGCTGGGGCCGGCAGCGCACCCGCTCCCAGTCGGGCAGCAGCCGGCTGACGATCCCCTCCGCTTCCAGCGCTTCCCATACAGGTACGGTCTGCGCGCCCGCGCCCAGCAAGGTGACCAGTTGTTCCCGCGCCTCGGCCGGCCACGGCACGGGCAGCGGGCGGGCCACGGCAGCCGTACGCAGGCGTCGCACGGCGTGCAGGGACAGCGGCAGCCCGGCCTGCGCGGCGGCGGCAGCGGCGCGCAGCGGAAGCACCGGATCGCGTTCCGGGCGTGCCGTCCGGGCCAGTACGGCTTCGCCGTCGAGCTCCACCACGCCTTCGGCGAGCGGCGACCGTTCGCCCCGGCCCGTCCCGCCACCTGCCATGCGGCCCCGCAACAGCCCGCGCAGCACGGGCCGTACGGACCGGGACCGCAGCACCCGCCCGACTTCGCGCCAGGTGACGTCGCTCGCGTACGAGATGGTGCGCGCGGATTCGTAGACCTGTCGCAGCAGTACGTCCGCGTCCAGGACACCGAGTGCCTCGGCCACCTGGTCCTGCTCCTGGAGGGCGAGCCGGTCGGTGGCACGGCCGGTCGTCAGATGCAGTGCGTCGCGGACGTCCAGCAGGCGGGTACGGGCCGCCTCCAGGCCCTCGCGCGGCGCGTCGGCCAGCCAGGAGGCGGCCACCGCCCGCAGCGCGGTGGCGTCCCGCAGTCCGCCTCTGGCCTCCTTCAGGTCCGGCTCCAGCAGGTACTGCAACTCTCCCTGGCGCGCGGCGCGTTCGCGGCAGATCTCGCGCAGCTCCGGCAGGCGTTTGGGGGCCTGCTCACGCCAGTCGGCGAGCGCGGTGCCGCGGAGGGCGCCCGTCAGCTCGGGGTCGCCGGCCAGGTGGCGGGCGTCCAGGAGACCGAGTTGGACCTTGAGGTCGTCGCGAGCGGCCTTGCGCACTTCGGAGGGCGTCCGTACCGAGTGGTCCAGGGCGAGGTTCAGGTCCCAGACCGGGTACCAGAGCTGATCGGCGAGGGCGGCCACGGTCCGGGCACCGGCTTTGCCGTCGTGCAGCAGGAGCAGGTCGAGGTCGCTGCGGGGGGAGAGTTCTCCGCGGCCGTAGCCGCCGACGGCGACGAGTGCGAGGCCGGAGCCGGCACCGGTCCCGCCGGTCGCACGGTTGAAGAGCCCGGCCAGCCAGTCGTCGGTGAGGCGGGCGAGGGCGGCCCGGCGTGCGGGGCCGCCCTGTCCGGAGGGCTCCAGGAGACGCAGCCGGGCGGCGGGGTAGCCGCTTTCGGTCTCGGGGCCACCTTCTTCCGGGCCGGGGCAGCCGCCCTCGGTGTCGGAACGGGCCTCTTCCGTGCCCGGGTGGCCACCTTCCGTACCGGGGTAGCCGCCCTCGCCACCAGCATGGTCTCCTTCCGGGCCAGGACGACCGCCCTCGCCGCCAGAACGATCTTCTTCCGCGCCGGGACGACCGCCCTCGGCGCCGGAGGACGCGGGCGAAGCATCCCGGAACCCCACTGCCCCGTCGCCCCCACTCCGCCTGCTCCCCCTACTCCCCCCGGGACCCGCTCCCCCCGCCTCCGGGGCACCGTCCTCGGCCGTCTTCTTTCCGCTCTCCGTCAACTTCGGCGCTCCTTGGTCGCGTCGGTCCCCAGGCCCCGCCCCTCTTCCGGCCCCCGCCCTCGCGGCTTTCTCCCCCTGCGGGCGGGCCGGGCAGGAGTACGGCGGCGTGGCCGTACCGCCCCGGCTCCGCCTGGGGGCCGCTCATCGCCCGAGGCGGAGCCGGGAGTCGGCGGACCCGTCGGGCCGGGCCACCAAAGCCGGCCGCACCGACCGCTCATCCCCGACCAAGCCCGGCCCGATCCCCAGGTCGTCCGGGCCGACCCGCCTCGCCCGAGCCCCGACGACCGAACCGCATCAGCCCGGCCCGCCCGCCCCGCGCCTACAGCGCGTCCGGGCCCCGTTCGCCCGTGCGGACGCGGACCGCCTCGTCGACCGGGATGCTCCAGACCTTTCCGTCGCCGATCTTGCCGGTGCGGGCCGCCTTGACCACGATGTCCATCAGTTCCGCGGCGTCCGCGTCGTCCACCAGCACCTCGATGCGGACCTTCGGCACCAGGTCGACGGTGTACTCCGCGCCCCGGTACACCTCCGTGTGCCCGCGCTGCCGGCCGTATCCGCTGGCCTCGGTGACGGTCAGGCCCTGGATGCCGAACGACTGCAGGGCCTCCTTCACCTCGTCGAGCCGGTACGGCTTGATCACTGCCGTGATGAGCTTCACGCGTCCACCTTCTTTTCCTTGCCGGAAGCCTGGGCCTTGCCGGAGGCCGGGGATGCGCCCTGGCGCTTCGCCCGGGCCGGGCCGTCGTCGCCGGGCGGGGCGCCGGCCACGGCCGCCCCCGTGCCCGGGCGGGCCACGGCGCCCCCGCCCGTACCGCCGAAGTCGTACGCCGTCTCCGCGTGCGCGGCCTGGTCGACACCGGCGACCTCCTCGTCCTCGGAGACCCGGAAGCCCATCACCAAGTCGATGACCTTGGCAAGGAGGAAGGAGACCACCAGGGAGTACAACAGCACGCAGACGACACCCACGGCCTGCTTGCCCAGCTGCTCCAGGCCGCCGCCGTAGAAGAGACCTTTGGCGTCGCTCTGCACGCCGCCGGTGGCGAACAGGCCGACCAGCAGGGAGCCGGCGATGCCGCCGACGAGGTGGACGCCCACCACGTCGAGGGAGTCGTCGTACCCGAAGCGGTACTTCAGCCCGACCGCCATCGCGCACAGCACCCCCGCGATGGCGCCGACCGCGATGGCGCCGAGCGGGCTGACCGCGCCGCACGCCGGGGTGATCGCGACCAGTCCGGCCACCGCGCCCGACGCCGCGCCCAGGGTGGTGAAGGAGCCGTGCCGGAACTTCTCGTACGCGAGCCAGCCGAGCATCGCGGCGGCCGTGGCGACCTGGGTGTTGACGAAGGCGACCGCGCCCACCCCGTCGTCGTTGTTGAGCCAGGAGCCCGCGTTGAAGCCGAACCAGCCGAACCAGAGGAGTCCCGCGCCGAGCATCACCAGGGGCAGGCTGTGCGGCCGCATCGGATCCTTCTTGAAGCCGATGCGCCTGCCGACGACGAAGATCACACCGAGCGCCGCGGCGCCCGCGTTGATGTGTACGGCCGTGCCGCCGGCGAAGTCGATGACACCCAGGTCGAAGAGCCAGCCGCCCTCGGCCCACACCCAGTGCGCGACGGGGAAGTAGACGACGGTGGCCCACAGGGCGATGAACAGCGCCCAGGCGGTGAACTTCACCCGGTCCGCGAGGGCGCCACTGATCAGCGCGGGGGTGATCACCGCGAACATCAGCTGGAAGACGGCGAAGACGTAGACCGGGATGGTGGTGGTGCCCCACAGCTCGGTCAGGCCGATGCCGCCGAGCCCGGCGAAGCCGCCGCTCCAGCCGAGCAGACCGCCGTTGTCCTGGCCGAAAGCGAGCGCGAAGCCGTACAGGACCCACAGGACGGTGACGATGCCCAGGCTGATGAAGCTCATCATCAACATGTTGAGGACGCTCTTGACCCGGACCATGCCGCCGTAGAAGAAGGCGAGCGCGGGGGTCATGAGCATCACCAGTGCGGTGCAGATCAGCATGAATCCGGTGTTGGCCGGGCTCAGGGTGGCCTTGTCTGCTGCGAGCGTCATGATGCCTGGGGGCATCGGCGTCTCCTGTCGTCGATGCGGCCCGTGCGGGCGTGGTTCTGGGTGGGCCGACTTGCGCCACGAGGCTTCCGTAGCACCGTTTCGGCCATGACCCGACGGTGTTTCCCCCCGGTGACGAAGCCTGCGTCAGTGTTACGCCCCGATGAACCGCGAGATCAGCCCGCCACGCCCGGCGCCCCTCCGCAACCAGCCGAAACGACCACGCCCGGCACCCGCCCCCGAACGCCCCGACCGACCAGACTGGCACCCACCACGGACGCCACCCGGGCGCCACCCCGGCCGGCCCAGCCGACCCGACCCCGCCCCGGCCCCCACCTCCGCCTCCACCTCCAACGCAGCCGACCGCGGCTGTCACCCGTGTGACCTGGCGTGGGGGAGCCGAGTCGAGCTGTACGGGGTGACGGGCCGCGGCCGGGGTCTGGGGCGGTGCGGTCGGGGGACGGTCAGACGGCCTCCGCGCCGGTCTCCGGCAGTTGCTGGGCCAGTTCTTCGCTGAGCTGGACCACCTCGGCCACGCTCTCGAAGCTCCGCGCGGCCGTGGCCACGGTCTTGCGCAGCCGGGTGTTGACCCGCTCCGAGCGGACCTTCTTCGCCAGTGGTATGGCCTGCTGGGCCAGGAGGGCGCACTGCTCCGGCTCCTTCTGGAGCAGGTGCACCGTCGCCATCCCGATCAGGTTGAGCGCGTAGGAACGCTGGTGTTCCTCGTCCTTCGCGAACAGTTCCACCGCCCGCTGCATCACCGGGTCGGCGAGGGAGGCGTACGTCGGGCTGCGCCCGGCGACGTAGGCGAGGTCCCGGTAGGAGTGGGCGTTCTCCGCGTTCAGCTCGGCCTCGGAGAAGAAGCGGATCCAGTCCGGTTCGGGCTCGCCGGGCGTCACGTCGGAGAAGGTGTCCTCGGCCATCCGCACGGCCCGCTTGACCTTGCCCGGCTGGCCCATGCTCGCGTACGCCCGCGCCTCCATCGCATACAACATCGCCTGGGTGCGGGGCGTAGCCGATTCGCGGCTGCCGTACTGCGCGAGGTGGATGAGTTCCAGCGCGTCGTCCGGGCGGTCGAGGTGGATCATCTGGCGGCTCATGCTGGAGAGGATGTACGAGCCCAGCGGGCGGTCGCCGGCCTCTTTGGAGGCGTGCAGCGCGAGCACGAAGTACTTCTGCGCGGTGGGCTGGAGGCCGATGTCGTAGCTCATCCAACCGGCCAGCTCGGCCAGTTCGGCGGCGACCCTGAACAGCCGCTTGGAGACCGCTTCGCTCTGCGGTTCCTGGAGCAGGTCGGTGACCTCGTGGAGCTGGCCGACCACCGCCTTGCGGCGCAGGCCGCCGCCGCACTGGGCATCCCACTGGCGGAACATCACGGTCGTCGACTCCAGCAGGTCCAGTTCCGGAGCGGACAGCCGGCTGGAGCGCCGGGACCGCTCGTGCGCGGCCTGCTGGGCGGCGGTCGCCTGGCCCGGGGAGACCGGCACCAGCCAGCGCTGCATCGGCTCGATGAGGGCGGGCCCGGCGGCCAGCGCCAGGGAGGTGCCCAGGAAACCACGGCGCGCCAGCATCAGGTCGCTGCGGGAGAACTCGCTGATCAGGGAGACCGTCTGCGGACCGGCCCAGGGCAGGTCGACACCGGAGACGGACGGGGACTGGTGCGCCGAGCGCAGCCCGAGGTCCTCGATGCCGACCACGCAGCCGAACCGCTCCGAGAACAGTTCGGACAGGATGCGCGGAATCGGCTCGCGCGGCTGCTCGCCGTCCAGCCAGCGCCGTACGCGCGAGGTGTCGGTGCTGATGTGGTGCGCGCCCATCTGGCGTGCGCGCCGGTTGACCTGTCGTGCCAGCTCGCCCTTCGACCAGCCGCTGCGCACGAACCATGAGCCCAACGGTTCGTTGGGGCGCTTGTCAGCGCCGGTGCCGCCACTGCCGCCCACTGGAACGCCCCCATTCCGATTGCTGCCTTGCTTCACCGCGTCGCGCCATCGCTTCGCATCGCCGCTCTTCGTTGCTTCCGGGTCTCGTGAACCGGTCTGCTGCTCACGGTTCCTATCGCTGCTTACGGTCCGTACCGCGCCGGTGCTCACTGCGCCGGTGCGGTGTGGCCGGCGCGGTCGGCTCCCCCGGGCGGTGCGGTACGGAATGTGCCGCGCCGCCGGTACTCCGGCCGCGCCGTGGCCGCTGCGGCCCGCTTCGGCCGCCGCGCCCGCCTCTGTTGTGCTGTTTTTCGTGTTCTCGCGCTCTTGCTGCTCTGGTGATCCCGCGCTCTCGTGACTCTTGTACGGGTACTGCTTCTTCTGTACCGGTACTGCTTCTTCCGCTTGCGCGCCGACCGCTTCTTCGTGCCGACCCGCTTCCCGTGTCGGACCGCCTCTTCGTGCCGACCCGCTGCTCGCGCCGGCCCGCTGCTGCTTCGCCGCCGGTATCCGTTCCGTGCCCGGCACCGGTTACCGGGCCGATGCCGGTTCTCCACCCCGGCTGTTTCCTCTGTTCGCCCTGTTCTTCTGTTGTCCTGCGCTGCTGTTCGTCCTGCGCTTCCGCTGCTTGCCCTTTGCTTCTTCCGCTTGTCCTACGGATTGCGCCGGTACGCCTGCTTCCGCTGGTGCCGCGTCAGTTGTGGTGCCGCACGTCCTGCTCTCTGTCCGGAGCCGCTCGCGCTGTGGCGCTCGCCGTTCCGGATGCGGCTCGTTCGGCTGCCGCCTCCGGTCGCGTCCGCTTCTCGCCGCGTACGCTGTTCTTCGTCGCTGTGCTGCGTAACACTCCGCCGGTCGTCACATCGCCGCCGTACGTGGCGTCGTGTCCCGTGCCGCGGTGCGTCGCGGCCGTGACCCGTGAATCTGCCACAGGATGCCGCCCGTTGCGGCAACCGGTACGGGGTGGACCTACCCGACCACGGAAACCGGCCAACCCGATTCGGGAGGGTTCACCCGCCGGTGCGTTGCCACCGGCATAACCACGCCCACGGTGTTTCGCCCCAGGTCGTGCACCGAAAGTAATCCTACGATCACGCCCCCGGCGAGGGCGATCCGCTAAACGCCACCATTCGCCACCCCTTTGAATGAACTCCCCGACCGGTCCTCGCGATTGACTTGACACAGGTCGAGAGGAGACGGACGGAAAGGAGCACGCGGAGGCGCGCGTCGCGTACCGCACCACCCGCCGCGCCACATCGCGCCACACAGAGAGACCTCTCCTGACCGAGCGTCACGTTCGCGCCCCGGCACGTAACCACTGGCACACACCACCCGTTGGAGGAGGCATGGGCTTCACGATCGGCGGCATCCGCGACATTCGGTCCGGTTCACGGCGTCGCGCCCGCTCGACCGAGAGCACGGCGGTGGCGGAGTACACGGGACTGTGGGGCTGGGACGTGGTGCCCGGCGCCCGTGCGGCCCGCGCCGGAAGCGGGCGCACGGTCTGCTCGTGCGGTATGGATGACTGCCCCTCCCCCGGCGCCCACCCGCTGGCCCACGCGGAGGACCTGAAGGCCGGCACGACGCTCGAAGAGGCCGCCGCCGCATGGTCCAGGACGCCCGGCGCGGCCGTACTGCTCCCGGTGGGCCGGACGTTCGACATCCTCGAAGTACCGGAGGCGGCGGGGCGCAGCGCGCTCGTACGGCTGGAGCGGATGGGGCTGCCGCTCGGCCCGGTGGCCGCCACACCGACGGGCCGCGCCCTCTTCTTCGTGGCGCCCGGCGCCGCCGCCGGCCTGCCCGGTCTGCTCTACCGGATGGGCTGGGACGACGCCGCCCTCGACCTGTGCTCCCGCGGCCCCGGCGACCACATCACCGCGCCGCCGTCCGACCTCGGAGGGCTCGGTCCGATGCGGTGGCTGCGCCCGCCCACCCTGGACACGGCCGGGCAGCCGCCGCAGGCCCGGCTGCTGCTGGGCACGCTCGCGTACGTGTGCCACCGCTCGGCCGCGTAGCCGCGCGGCCCCACACAACCGCACTGCCCCGCCCAGCCTCACGGCCCACACAACCGCACGGCCCCGCCGCCGTACGGCCCCGCACCGCCGCACGCTCGTCCGTGGGCCGCTTCCGCCCCACCCCCGCACACGAACCCACCGCGCCCCGCCTCCCGCACACGAACTCCCACCACGCCCCGCCGGCACCCCACCCCCCATCCACCCCACCCACCAAAAAGCCCCGCAGCGCATCAACTCGCTGCGGGGCTCTTCTTCCGGTCTTCCGGTCTTCCGGTCTTCCGGTTCTTCCGGTTCTTCCGGAGGCCCGTCCGGCCCTCCCGGATCGTCCCGTAAGGCCATCGGTGCGGCCTAGTCGCCGATCAGGGCGTCCACGAATGCCTCCGGCTCGAACGGCGCGAGATCGTCCGCGCCCTCGCCGAGGCCGACCAGCTTGACCGGTACGCCCAGCTCACGCTGGACCGCGACGATGATGCCGCCCTTGGCCGTACCGTCCAGCTTGGTCAGCACGACACCGGTGATGTCCACGACCTCCGCGAACACCCGGGCCTGCACCAGACCGTTCTGGCCGGTGGTGGCGTCCAGGACCAGCAGGACCTCGCCGACCGGGCCGTGCTTCTCGACGACGCGCTTGACCTTGCCCAGCTCGTCCATCAGGCCGGTCTTGGTGTGCAGCCGGCCCGCGGTGTCGATGAGGACCACGTCGGCGCTTTCGGCGATACCTTCCTTCACCGCGTCGAAGGCGATCGAGGCCGGGTCGCCGCCCTCCGGACCGCGGACCGTACGGGCGCCGACCCGCTCGCCCCAGGTCTGGAGCTGGTCGGCCGCGGCGGCGCGGAAGGTGTCCGCGGCGCCCAGGACGACCGACTTGCCGTCGGCGACCAGGACACGGGCCAGCTTGCCGGTGGTGGTGGTCTTGCCGGTGCCGTTGACGCCGACGACCATGACGACGCCGGGGATCTCCTGGCCGTCCTTGCCGACCGCGTTGTCGGTGGCGACCGCGCGGTCCAGGTCGGTGCCGATCAGCTTGAGCAGTTCCTCGCGCAGGAGGCCGCGCAGTTCCTCGGGGGTACGGGTGCCGAGCACCTTCACGCGCTCCCGCAGCCGCTCGACCAGCTCCTGGGTGGGCGCGACGCCCACGTCGGCGGTGAGCAGGGTGTCCTCGATCTCCTCCCAGGTGTCCTCGTCGAGGTGCTCGCGGGAGAGCAGGGTCAGCAGGCCCTTGCCCAGCGAGTTCTGGGAGCGGGAGAGCCGGGCGCGCAGCCGCACCAGGCGGCCGGCGGTCGGCTCCGGAACCTCCACCTCGGGAGCCTCGGGGACCGCGGGGGCGGGCGGCGTCTCGGCCACCGGCTCCTCGGCGGGTGCCTCAACGGGCGCCTCGGCCGGCGGCAGGTCGACTTCTTCTATGGTGCGACGGGTTTCGTCGCGGGGGGTTTCGGCGTCCTCACCGACCTGCGGTTCCGCAGGGGGCGCGGTGACGGACGGGGTGGTCGGCGGGGCCGGCGGCAGCTGCTGCTTCTTCCTGCGGCTGCTGACGACGAGCCCGCTGATCGCGCCGAGCGCGACCACAGCGATGACTACAGCAAGGATGACGATTTCCATAACCCACCCAGTATCGGTCACACCCCGCCGTGCGGGCCCGCACACGCCGAACCTGGATGTGCGATATCCAGGTTCAATTGCCGCGAACCCGCCCGCGACCCTTCGGGAGGGGGCTCCGGCCGCCGCCGGCCGACTCGCCCCGCCTGCTCGGCCAAGCCCCTCAAGCGGGAGAGCAACAAGACGCGGACTCGACCGCCGCTGGATGTCCCGGAGGCGTTTCCCCGCAGTGCACGCCTCCGGATTTCACAGCGTCGGCCGACGGCCGGGAGGCCCGTGACGGCTCCCGCCCGTACCGCCTGACCTGCGCCGTAGTGGAGCGCCCCGGATACTCGGACGAGACGCGAGGCGACCGGCGGCCGTCGGTGGACACAACAAGGCGTATGAACCGAAGTTGGATCAAAGTACGATAGCTCTCGGCTGCGCAACGCGCGTAGAGTCCTGGCAACCCCCTCCCCTTCGCCAGGCATCACAGCCGCTGCCTGAACCCGCACGGAGACACCTGCACCATGGGCACCACGTCCACGGACACCATGTCCGCTCCTGAAACCGAAGGCGCCGTCGAGCAACGAGGCATCGAGCCCGTCCCCGACCACGAACGCCACGGCCGCGTCCGCGAGCTCTTCCCCACCTGGGTCGCCGCCAACATCAGCGTGCTGCTGCTCACCATGGGTGCCTCCCTGGTGATCACCAACGGTCTGAACTTCTGGCAGGTCCTGATCGTGGCCGCCATCGCCTCCGTCGTCTCCTTCGGCATGGTCGGCGTGCTGTCGGTCTCCGGCAAGTGGGGCGGGGCCCCGGGCGCGATGCTCTCCCGTGCGGCCTTCGGTGTGCGCGGCAACTACTTCCCCGGCGCGATCCTGTGGGTGGCCCGGTTCGGCTGGGAGACGATCAACGCGGTCAGCGGCGCGTACGCCGTGCTGACCGTCCTGAAGCTGCTGTTCGGCATCGAGGCCAACAACGTCCTCACCGTCGTCACGCTGCTGCTCTTCGTCGCCACGACGTTCCTGGTCAGCGGTATGGGCCGGAAGGCGCTCAACGTCTGCAACAAGTACTCGACGTACCTGTTCAGCATCTTCAGCGTCATGGTGCTGGTGTACCTGGTCGCCGAGATGCCCTGGGGCAAGATCTTCTCCCAGTCGGCGGGCAGCACCGCCCTGATGATCGCCGGTATCGGCACCATCGCCGCGGGCGGCATCAGCTGGGTGCCCACCGGCCCGGACTTCGCGCGCTACCTGCCGCACTCCGCCTCCGGCAAGAAGATCGTCGGTACCACCATCTCCGGCGCGGCCCTGGTGCTGGTGCCGATGGTCCTGATGGGCGGCATCATGGCCGTCTCCAAGCCGGACCTGGCCAACCAGAACACCGACCCGATGTCGTTCCTCGGCTCGGTGCTGCCGACCTGGCTGGCGGTGCCATACCTGATCACCGCGCTGGTCGGGATGCTGCTGATCAACAGCCTGTCGATGTACTCGGCCGGTTTCACCGCGCAGACCATGGGCGTCAAGCTGCCGCGCGCCCTGGCCGTGAGCATCAATGCGATCATCAGCCTGGTCGGCGGCGCGTTCATGATGCTGGTCGCCAAGGACTTCATCGGCCAGTTCATCACCTTCCTGACCCTGCTGGCGGTCTCCTTCTCCGCGTGGATCGGTGTGTACGCGGTCGACATGGCGCGCCGCCGGAAGATGGTGGTCCGCTACGACGGCGACAGCCTGATGAACACCGGACGCACCAGCCGCTACTGGTACGCGGGCGGCTTCTGCTGGCAGGCGCTGACGGCCTGGGGCGCCGCGCTGGTGGTGGGCCTGTGCCTGACCAAGGTCACCTGGTTCACCGGCCCGCTGGCCGAGACCTGGCCGGGCCGGCACGGTCTGGGCTGGGCGGCCACGATCCTGATCGCCGCGGTGGTCTTCGCGGTGCTGCCGAAGCCGAAGGAGACGGTGCCCGCGGGCGCCGCCGCCCCGGCCGAGGAGCCGGCGCCGGTCGGCTGATTCGGCTCCGGCACCCTTCTCACCTGATGTGACGTCGGCTAACGTCCCCTTCGCCAACCGGGCCACCGCCCTCGGTGAAGGGGACGTTCGTCATGCCCGTAACGGTCCTGCGCTTCAACCTCGCCGCCCCCTCCGCCACCCCCGCGTCGCTCGGCGCCCGCTACCGGGCCGCCGTCGATATGGCCGTCTTCGCCGACGAACGGGGG
Organism: Streptomyces sp. NPDC018019; assembly: GCF_044327805.1. NCBI lineage: Bacteria > Bacillati > Actinomycetota > Actinomycetes > Kitasatosporales > Streptomycetaceae > Streptomyces > Streptomyces sp. NPDC018019. The sequence goes on from NZ_JBIRGD010000016.1 coordinate 165,755, forward strand.
CTGACCACCGTCCAGACCGAGGAGCACCACGCCACGGGCAACGGCTGGATGCCCGCGCCGTTGACCTTCGCCGGCGCCGTCCTGGGTGCCACCCGGCGGATCACCGTCACCGTCTCCGCGCTGATCACCCCGTTGCACGACCCGCTGCGGCTGGCCGAGGAGATCGCCGTGCTGGACCTGCTGAGCGGTGGCCGCCTGATCGTCGTGGCGGGCATCGGCTACCGGCCCGAGGAGTACGCGGCGCACGGCCGTGACTGGCAGTGGCGCGGCGCGCTCCAGGACGAGGTGCTGGAGACGCTGCTCGCCGCCTGGACCGGCGAACCGTTCCGCTACCGGGGCCGTACGGTGCGGGTCACCCCGCGCCCGTACACGCAGCCCCATCCGCCGCTGCTGGTCGGCGGCAGTTCCCGGGCCGCCGCGCGCCGGGCCGCGCGGCTGGGCCTGCCGCTGTTCCCGAGCGCGCACCTGCCGGAGCTGGAGGCGTACTACCACGCGCGGCGCGCCGACTACGGCACCGAGGGCTGGGTGCTCCAGCCCGCCGCCCGGACGTGTCTGCTGCACGTGTCCGAGGACCCGGACCGGGCGTGGGCCGAGTACGGCGGGCACCTGCTCCACGAGGCCCGTACGTACGCCTCCTGGCAGACCGCCGGCGCGCGGTCGGCCGTCCGGTCCGCCGCCGGGGACGCCGAGGCGCTGCGCCGGGAGGGGATCTACCGGATCGTGACGCCCGAGGAGTGCGTGCGGCTGGCCGGGGAGGCGGGGCCGTCGGGGTCGCTGATCCTGCATCCGCTGTGCGGGGGGATGCCGGTGGACGAAGGCTGGCGTTCCGTACACCTGTTCGCGGAGCGGGTCGTTCCCCATCTGAAGGACGACTGAAGGACGGCGGGAGGGCGACCGGGTCGCCGGGCCGCTCCGGGACGGCGGCGCGGAACCCCGTACGGCGGAAATTGCACCGCCGGGAAAAAGCCGCCCGTAATGAAGGAGCTGCCCCGATCCGTCGGACGGACCGGGGCAGCTGCCCACAACTGAGGAGAAGGACTGGCGGGGGGGGGTTAGCCCATCTCCTCCAACGCCTTGCCCTTGGTCTCCTTCACGAATTTCAGCACGAAGGGGATCGAGAGCAGAGCGAAGATCATGTAGATCACGTACGTACCCGAAAGGTTCCAGTCGGAAAGGCTCGGGAAGCTGGCCGTGATGGCCCAGTTGGCGATCCACTGCGCACAGGCGGCGACACCGAGCGCGGCGGCGCGGATCTTGTTCGGGAACATCTCACCGAGGAACACCCAGACCACGACGCCCCAGGACAGGGCGAAGAAGAGGACGAAGCCGTGGGCCGCGATCAGGGCGACCGTGCCCTCGGCGGTCGGCAGCGTGCCGGCCGCGGTCTTCGAGGCGAAGGCCCAGGCCTCCAGGGCGAGGGCGACGGCCATGCCCGCGGAGCCGATCAGGGCCAGCGGGCGGCGGCCGATCCGGTCCACGAAGATCATCGCGATCACGGTGCCGATGATGTTGATGATCGACGTGGTGAAGCTGTAGAAGAACGAGCTGCTCGGGTTGATGCCGACGGACTGCCACAGCGTCGAGGAGTAGTAGAACGCCACGTTGATGCCGACGAGCTGCTGGAAGACCGACAGCCCGATACCGATCCACACGATCGGCAGGAAGCCGAACCGGCCGCCCAGCAGGTCCTTGAAGCTGGACTTGTGCTCCCGGCGCATGGCCTCCTTGATCTCACCGACCCGGTAGTCCAGGTCCACGCCGTGGCCCTCGACCTCGGCCAGCACCTCCTTGGCCTTCTCGGTCTTGCCGACCGAGATCAGGAAGCGGGGCGACTCGGGGATCGCGAAGGAGAGCAGGCCGTAGAGGATGGCCGGTACGACCATCACGCCGAGCATCCACTGCCAGGCCTCCAGGCCCGCCAGCTTGCCGCGCTGGTCACCGTCGGCGAGGTTGAGGATGCCCCAGTTCACCAGCTGGGAGACGGCGATGCCGATGACGATCGCGGCCTGCTGGAAGGAGCCCAGCCGGCCCCGGTACGCGGGCGGCGCGACCTCGGCGATGTAGGCCGGGCCGATGACCGAGGCCATACCGATCGCGATGCCGCCGAAGACGCGCCACATGGCCAGGTCCCACAGGGCGAACGGCAGCGCCGAGCCGACCGCGCTGATCGTGAACAGCGCCGCGGCGATCTGCATGACCCGGATCCGGCCGATGCGGTCGGCGATCCGGCCCGCCGTGGCGGCCCCGATGGCGCAGCCGATCAGCGCGATGGCGATCACCTGGGCGAGCCCCGCGGAGCCCACCTCGTAGCGGCCGCGGATCGCCTCGACCGCGCCGTTGATCACGGAGCTGTCGTAGCCGAAGAGGAAGCCGCCCATCGCGGCAGCCGCGGTGATGAAGATGACATGGCCGAGGTGGTCCGGCTGGGCCTTGCGGCCCTCCGGTGTCGTCGGCTGCGCGGTGCTGGTCAACGTGTACTCCAGTGCCCGGCTGCGCTGCCGGGCGTAGGGGGCTGGCCCTTCCAGTGGCGCATAGGTTGGGGGTACCCACCACTTGAAGGTAAAAGCAACGTTGCAGACCCTATGCCTTCAAGTTTCGAAGTCAATAGGTCGTGATGAATTTGTTTCGGCGAAGGATCACGGGCAATGCGTTCAAGTTATGAACCGTGACGGCGTGCAGTAATCGTGTATGTCGCACCGGTTACCCCGCCGGGGTCAGCGCAGCCGCTGGCTGATGACCTTCGAGACGCCGTCGCCCTGCATGGACACCCCGTACAGCGCGTCGGCGACCTCCATCGTCCGCTTCTGGTGCGTGATCACGATCAGCTGGGAACTCTCCTGGAGCTCCTCCATGATCCCGATCAGCCGCTGCAGATTGGTGTCGTCGAGCGCCGCCTCGACCTCGTCCATCACGTAGAACGGGCTGGGGCGCGCCTTGAAGATCGAGACCAGCAGGGCCACCGCGGTCAGCGACCGCTCGCCGCCCGACAGCAGCGACAGCCGCTTGACCTTCTTGCCGGGCGGGCGGGCCTCCACGTCCAGGCCGGTGGTGAGCATGTTGTCCGGGTCGGTCAGCACGAGCCGTCCCTCGCCGCCCGGGAACAGCCGCGCGAAGACGCCCTCGAACTCCCGCGCGGTGTCCTGGAACGCCTCCGTGAAGACCTGCTCCACCCGCTCGTCGACCTCCTTGACCACCTGGAGCAGGTCGGCCCGGGTCTTCTTCAAGTCTTCAAGCTGTTCACTGAGGAACCGGTGGCGCTCCTCCAGTGCGGCGAACTCCTCCAGCGCCAGCGGGTTCACCTTCCCGAGCTGCTGATACGCCCGCTCGGCGGCCTTGAGCCGCTGCTCCTGTTCGGCCCGTACGTAGGCCACCGGCCGGTTGCGCGGGTGCTCCGGGTCCTGCGGCAGCTCCTCGCCCTGCGCGGCGGGGGACGGCGGTACGGGCTGGTCGGGGCCGTACTCGGCCACCAGCGCCCCGGGCTCGACGCCCAGCTCCTCCAGCGCCTTGGTCTCCAGCTGCTCGATGCGCATGCGCTTCTCCGCGCCCAGCACCTCGCCGCGGTGCACGGAGTCGGTGAGCTTGTCCAGCTCGCTCTTCAGCTCGCGGCTCGCGTTGCGCTCGGCCACCAGCGCCTGCTCGCGCTCCTGCTTGGCCAGCTCGGCAGCCAGCCGTTCCTCCTCCGCCCGGACGACCGAGACCTCGATGTGCGCCAGCAGCTGACGCGCCCCGGAGGCGACCGCCGAGGCCACCGCGGCCTCGTGACGGGCCCGCGCGCGCCGCTGCTCGGCCCGGGCCCGCGCCTCGCGTTCGGCCCGGGCCGCGCGGTCCAGGCCGTCGGCCCGCCCGGCCAGCGCCTTGACCCGCTCCTCGTGCGTACGGACCTGGAGGCGCGCCTCCATCTCCGTCTGCCGCGCGTTGGCGCCGTCCGCGGCCAGCCGGTCCCGTACGGAGGTGTCCGGCTCCTCGTCGGCCGGCTCCTCCTCGGCCACCGCCAGCCGCGCGGCCAGCTCCTCGGCCTCCTCGGTCGCCCGGACGAGCGCCTCCTCGGCCTTGGCCGCGGCGGCGGCCGAGCGCTCCGCCTCGTCGGCGGCGCCGCGTGCCTGCCCGCCGAGGCGGCCCAGGTCGCCCGCGACCCGGGACTTCTCGCGGTCGGCCGCGCGCCGCCGCTCCCCCAGCTCCTCGGCCAGCGCCGCGCATTCGTCCCGCCGCTGCCGGGCGGCTTCCTGAGCGGCGGTCAGCCCGGCGCAGCGTTCGCCCAGTTCCGCGGCCTCGGCCGCCGCCTCGTCGACGGACGCCTGCACCTCCAGCAGGCTCGGCGCGCCGGCCGAGCCGCCCTGGGCGAAACGCGTGCCGAGGACGTCGCCTTCGGCGGTCACCGCCGTCAGTTCCGGCCGGGCGGCCACCAGTTCCTCGGCGTCCTCCAGCGAGGGTACGACCACCATGTCGCGCAGCAGCCACCGTACGGATCGCAGCAACTCCGCGGGCCCCTGGACCAGTTCGGCCGCGAGCGGCAGGCCGCCGGTGTCCGCGGCCGGTGCGGACTCCACCGCCGGGCCCGCTCCCAGCACCATCGCCGCGCGCCCCGCGTCCTCCTTGCGCAGCAGGCGAATCGCTTCGGCAGCCGTGCCCGGACCGGCCACCGCCACCGCGTCCGCCACCGCGCCGAGTGCCGCCGCCACCGCGACCTCGTGGCCGGGCGCGACGGTCAGCAGCTCGGCGGCCGGGCCGAGCAGGCCGCTCAGCCGGTCGGCGGCGCCCAGCAGCGCGCCGGTCCCGTCCTTGCGGCGCAGTCCGAGCGCCAGCGCGTCGTGCCGGGCCTGGACCGCGGCGCGCTGCCGCTCCGCGGCGGTCAGCGCCTCCCGTGCGGCGGTCAGCGCGGCCTCCGCCTCGGCGAGGTCCTGCTTCGCGTCCGCGTGCTGCCGCGCCAGGTCGGCGTCGCCCGCGTCCAGCCCGTCCACCTCGGCCTTGAGCGCTTCGTAGCGCTCCCGGGCATCGGCCGCGCGCTGCCGCGCCTCGTCCCGGGCGGCGGCCAGCCGGCCGATCTCGGCCTGGGCCGAGGCGGCCCGGCCGCGGGCCGCGGTGACCTGCCCGTGCAGCCGCGCCAGCCCCTCCCGCCGGTCCGCCAGGGCGCGCGCCGCGTCCCGCAGCCGCCGCTCCTCGTCCGCGAGCTGCCGCTCCAGCTCGGCGCGGTGCTCGGCGGTGTCCTCCAGCGCCCGGCTCGCCGCCTCCAGTGCGGCCTCCAGCTCGGCCTCCTGCTCGCGGACCCGGGCCGCCTCCCGCTCCAGGTCCTCCGGGTCCCGGCCGCGCCGCTCCTCGGGCGGGACGGCCGTCGCGCTCTTGACCCGCGCGTCGGCCAGCGAGACGGTGCCGCGCACCCGCTCGGCCAGCTGCGACAGCTCGTAGTACGTCTGCTGGGCCCGCTGGAGCCGGGGGGTGAGCGTCCGTACCTCTTCCTCCAGGGCGGCTTCGCGCCGCGTGGCCTCCTTCAGCCGCTCCTCGGCGGCCTCCTTGCGCTGCTTGAGCGCCGCTTCGTCGGCGATCTCCGCGCGCAGTGCCTCGCGCAGCGTCACCAGGTCGTCGGCGAGCAGCCGCAGCCGGGCGTCGCGCAGGTCGGCCTGGATGACGGCGGCGCGGCGGGCGACGGCGGCCTGCCGGCCCAGCGGCTTGAGCTGGCGCCGCAGCTCGTCGGTGAGGTCCTGGACCCGCGCCAGGTTCGCCTTCATCGCCTCCAGCTTGCGCAGCGCCTTCTCCTTGCGCTTGCGGTGCTTGAGGACGCCGGCGGCCTCCTCGATGAAGGCGCGGCGGCCCATCGGATCGGCGTGCAGGACGGAGTCGAGCTGGCCCTGCCCGACGATGACGTGCATCTCCCGGCCGATGCCGGAGTCCGACAGCAGTTCCTGGATGTCCAGCAGGCGACAGGTGTCGCCGTTGATCTGGTACTCGCTGCCGCCGTTGCGGAACATCGTGCGGGTGATGGTGACCTCGGCGTACTCGATCGGCAGCGCGCCGTCGGAGTTGTCGATGGTCAGCGAGACCTCGGCGCGGCCCAGCGGGGGCCGGCCGGTCGTCCCGGCGAAGATCACGTCCTCCATCTTGCCGCCGCGCAGCGACTTGGCGCCCTGCTCGCCCATGACCCAGGACAGGGCGTCGACGACGTTGGACTTGCCCGACCCGTTGGGGCCCACGACACAGGTGATGCCGGGTTCGAAACGCAGTGTCGTGGCGGAGGCGAAGGATTTGAATCCCCGCAGTGTCAGGCTCTTGAGATGCACGCCGTTGGACTCTACCGGCCGGGAGCGCGGTGGAGCCGGTGGCCCGCAGGCCGGGCGGCAGTGCGTGGCCGATGCGGGCGTACGGGGCCCCGGGGGCCAAGTGGAGCCGTAGCCGGGCCGGGCCGCTGCCGGACGGCGGTCAGCTGCCGTCCCGGCGGTGCCGGGCCCCGGGCGCAGGGCGCCGGCAGGGCCGCCCGGCAGCACCAGACGTACCATCCGGTCACCGGTTCCCCGCCGGACAGCACCCCGGCACGAGGGCCCGGCGCACACCGGCGGCAGGCGCGTCCGGTTCGGTTCGCGGGCGGCGGGCGGGACGTCCGCTCGCCTTACGCCTATTCGATTTCGGTTTCACCGCTGAAAGTGCAGGGCACATCAGACGGTGAGGGCGCCGCGGGACGGAAGTGGAAACGGCGGAAAACGACGAAGGGACGCCGAAGCGTCCCTTGAAATCTTGCTAGCGGTGCCTCAAGCGGCTGGCGAACAGCCCGTCGGCCCCGGGGGATGGGGTCAGGTGAGCGCGGGCTCCGCCTGGGGTACGTCGATGCTCTCCAGCATCGAGTCGTCGTGACGTGCGGCAGCGGACAGCATGTCGTTCTCGGCCTGCATCCGGATGAGTTCGGATTCCAGGTCCTGGACGCGCTGCTGAAGCCGTCGCATCTCGGAGAGGACTCGGGGGTCGGAGCCGCCGACGTAACCGAGAAGCGCCTTTGCCATGATGGATGGTCCTCCACACTGAGTGACCGACCGAAGCGGTGTGGGTCGTGAGGGATTCGCACCCGCGGTGCTTGCCATTGTCCTGCGAACTCAATGCCAAACAGCTAAGGTGCGCGGGGCTTCCAGAGTCTCACCAAAAGGTTTGAGGGTCAACACGATCACGCCCCGTATCCTTGGGCGCCCGGGAGCCCGCGGTCGCGGCAACGCCGGACCGGCTCCCCAGAAAAGCGCCTCGGGGGCGTGGAGATCATCCTTACAGCGGCAGCCTTCCACGGGTCGGCCGAGTTGGCAACCACCAGGTCATGACTGCACTGTGCATGTGACGGGGACACGCGAAACCGACCCGTGGGCCGGTACGCGGATCCCCCGCGCCGCAGCGGGTCAGCGGATCGCGAACCCGTCGTAGCCGCCCCGCGGTGTGTCCCAGATCTCCGTCACCCCTTCGACGCGCCCGGGCGTGTCGCCGGTGCGCAGCCACTCCAGGAGTTCCTCGCAGCGCGCGCGGGGGCCCTCGGCGACCACCTGCACCCGGCCGTCGCCGAGGTTGGAGGCGAAACCGGCGAGGCCGCCGATGCGCAGGGCGTTGGCCCGGGTGAACCACCGGAAGCCGACGCCTTGGACCCGGCCGCGCACCCAGGCGGTCAGGCGGACATCTTCGTTCATGTCTGCACGTTAACCGGCCAATTGCTCGGCGAGCACATCGGCCCCGCACGCCATGGCGTACAGTCGCCCGGCAACGAGACTCACCCTTACGAGTGAGGCGCGTTGACGCTCGTGTGGACAGAAGGAAGGCAGTGGATGGGCCGCCATCGACGCTCCGCTCCCGCATCGCCCGAAGCCGCCGGAGCCACGGACCGGACCGGGCCCCCGGCCGCCGCATCCCCCACGCACACCGGCCGCCACCGCGGCGACCGCCCGGCGCGCGACCGCCGCGGCGCTCCGGTGCGCACCGGGCTGCTCGGCGCCTCGGCCGCCGTGGCGATGGGCGCCGTGGCCGTCGCCTCGGGCCTGCTGCCCGGCGGCAGCCAGTACGACTGGGGCATCGGGGGCACCGGCGAACGGGTCCGCGCGGGCTCGCTGCCGACCCCGCCGGCGCGTGCCGCGGCGTCCGCGACGCCCTCGGACCGCGGCACCGGTCCGGCCAGCCGCGGCGAGACCCGCCCCGGCCTCCCGGAACGGGAACACCCCTCCTCGGCCGCCACCCCGTCGGCCACCCCGGCCCCCCGGCAGCCGTCCGCACCCGCGGACACCGACGGGGGCACCGGCACCGGCAGGAGCACCGGCACCGGCCGGGACCGTACGGAGCAACCGGACCGTACGCACCCGTCCTCCGCGCCGGCGAAGAGCACGCCGAGCGCCACCGCCGCGCCGGACACCGCGCCCTCGACCGCCGAGTCGCAGGTACTGGCACTGGTCAACCGGGAACGCGCCGCGGCCGGCTGCTCACCGCTCACCGCCGACCCCGAACTCGGCGCCCTGGCCCGCGACTTCAGCGGTGACATGGCGCGCCGCGGGTTCTTCGACCACACCGACCCGGACGGCCGCAGCCCATGGGACCGGGCCAAGACGGCGGGCGTGGACAACCTTGGCGGCGAGAACATAGCCCGCGGCCAGGCCGACGCCCGCGCGGTCCTGGACACCTGGATGCACAGCCCCGGCCACCGCGCCAACATCCTCAACTGCGAATACAAGACCCTGGGCGTCGGCGCCCACTTCGGCCCCGGCGGCCCTTGGTGGACGCAGGACTTCGGCTTCTGAGCCGGTCGCCCGCCGCGCGCGGCTCACGCGGTCTCGTGCTCCTCCGGGAGGCTCTCCCACTCCGGGCCGTCCCGGTACAGCTCGTAGTCGTGCTCGGCGGCGATCTCCTCCGCGTGGGCGCGGCTGCGCACCGTGACCTCGTGCCGCTCGCTGACGACCTCTCCGTGTACGCCGCCCTCTTCGACCACCTCGATCGCGTGTGTCTCGTACACGACGCTGCCGGGCGCCGCCGAGCTCCAGACCAGATGCATGCTCGTCGCCATCGGATCCCAACCTCCGAAGGTATGGCCCCCTGGCTACAGGGTCGCATCTCCATCCGTACGAAAGCACGCGTATGCGCGTGGGTCGGCGTGTACAGGTCCCCGCGTACGGCGGCACGCGGGGGGCGGGGTATGCGGGCCGGGCGCGCGCCTCGCCCGCGGGCGGGCCCGGGAGTTTACGGGCGCGGTGGCCGCTGGCAGCGTGGGCAGAAGTAGCTGGAGCGGTTCATCCAGGGGCGGCGGCGCATGGCCGTACCGCAACGGCGGCACGGCTCGTCCTCGCGCCCGTAGGCGTCCAGCGACCGCTCGAAGTAGCCCGACTCGCCGTTGACGTTCACGTAGAGGCTGTCGAAGCTGGTGCCGCCGACGGCGAGGGCCGCGGTCATCACGTCCCGGATGTGGCCGAGCAGCTCGGCGGTGCGGGGGCGGGTGAAGGTGGCGGTCGGGCGGTCATAGTGCAGCCGGGAGCGCCACAGCGCCTCGTCGGCGTAGATGTTGCCGACGCCGCTGATCAGCGACTGGTCCAGCAGGGCGCGCTTGACGGTGGTGCGGCGGCGGCGCAGCGCCTCGTGGAAGGCGGCGTCGTCGAAGGCCGGGTCGAGCGGGTCGCGGGCGATGTGCGCGATGACGTCGGGCAGCCCTTCGGGGTCGCCGGGCACCGCGTCGTGCAGCGACAGTCCGCCGAAGGTGCGCTGGTCGACGAAGCGCAGTTCGGTGCCGGCGTCGTCGTCGAAGGTGAAGCGGATGCGCAGGTGCTTCTCGTCCGGGGTGTCCTGCGGCTGGACCAGCAGCTGCCCGCTCATACCCAGGTGGGCCAGGACGGACAGGCCGTCGGTGACCGGCAGCCACAGGTACTTGCCGCGGCGCCGTGCCTCGCCGATGCGCTGCCCCTTCAGGCGGGTGGCGAAGTCGACGGCGCCCGCGGTGTGCCGGCGGACCGAGCGCGGGTGCCGGACCTCGACCTCGGCGACGGTACGGCCGCGTACCCAGCGCTCCAGTCCGCGGCGTACGACCTCGACCTCGGGCAGCTCGGGCACGGCTCTCCTCGTCTGGGGGCCCGCCGCGGGCGGCGGACGCGGTACGGATGGTGCGGGCCGGGAACGCCCGGCGGCCCCGTGAGACGCTGGGCGGTCCCGCAAAGCCTCGGACGATCCCGTAGGGCCTCGGACGGTTCGGCAAAGCCCCGGCCCCGTCCCGTAAAGCACGGTCCGGCCGCCCTCCCCCGTGCGGGGGCGGACGGCCGGGTACACCGAGTGGGGGCTCAGCCGACGACGGGCGGGTCCCCGGCCGGCGGAACCACGGGCTCCCCGGCCGGCGGCGCGTCCGCGGCCCGCTCGGCCGCTTCGTCCGCCGCCGCGCGGATCGCCCGCCAGGCGGACTCCGCCGCCTGCTGTTCGGCTTCCTTCTTGCTGCGGCCGGTGCCGGTGCCGTACGAGACACCACCGACGCGGGCAGCAGCAGTGAAGGTCTTCTCGTGATCCGGACCGGTCTCGCTGACCAGGTACTCCGGCACACCGAGACCTTCGGTCGCGGTCAGTTCCTGGAGGCTGGTCTTCCAGTCCAGGCCGGCCCCCAGGCCGGCGGACTTCTCGATGAGCGGGTCGAAGAGCCGGTGCACCAGCTCGCCGGCCGCGTCGAGACCCTGGTCGAGATAGACCGCGCCGATCACCGCTTCGAGGGTGTCGGCCAGGATGGATGCCTTGTTGCGGCCACCGGTGCCCTCTTCGCCCCGGCCGAGGCGGATGAAGGCGCCGAGGTCGAGGCCGCGGCCCACCTCGGCGAGCGCCCGCGAGTTGACCACCGCGGCCCGCAGCTTGGCCAGCTGCCCTTCGGGCAGGTCGGGGTGGGTGCGGTACAGCGTGTCCGTGACCACCAGGCCGAGCACCGAGTCGCCGAGGAATTCGAGCCGCTCGTTGGTGGGCAGGCCGCCGTTCTCGTACGCGTACGAGCGGTGCGTCAGCGCACGCACCAGAAGGGCGGACTCGACCTGGTAGCCGAGCCGCCCTTCCAGAAGCGTGTGGGACGAGGCCGTGTCCGCCGGTGCCGTTTCAGCCGCGCGCTTGCGGGGAGACGTAGGGGCGTCTGACATAGAGCCTGTCACCAGCCGATCAGACCTCGAGGACCTGTCGCTTGTTGTAGGTGCCGCAGCTCGGGCACGCGATGTGCTGCTGCTTCGGCTCGTGGCAGCGCTCGCACGCCACCAGGGTGGGGACCGCAGCCTTCCACTGCGACCGGCGGTGGCGCGTGTTGCTGCGCGACATCTTCCGCTTCGGAACAGCCACGGCTACTTCTCCTGCTTCTCGTCGACGCCCGCTTCGGCGCCGCTCATGTTGTCCTTCTCGCCGTCCGGGCCGGTGGCGAGTCCCTGCAGTGCCGCCCAACGGATGTCGACGGCGTCGTGGTGGTGGTCCGGGTCGTCCGCGAGCCGCTCTCCGCACTGGGAGCACAGGCCCGGGCAGTCGTCCCGGCACACCGGCTGCATCGGCAGTGCGAGCACCACCGCATCACGCAGCACGGGTTCGAGGTCGAACAGGTCGTCCTCGAGGAAGAGGGTGTCCTCCTCGTCCTCGGCGTCGTCGCCGGGCTCCGCGGTGCGGACCCGGGCGTCGGCGTCGGGGTAGGAGAACATCTCCTGGAAGTCCGCGTCGAGCTCACGCTCCAGCGGCTCCAGACACCTTACGCACTCCCCCTGGACGGATGCACGGGCGGTGCCTGTGACGAGCACCCCGTCCATGACCGACTCCAGACGGAAGTCGAGTTCCACCGGCGCGCCCTCGGGCACGCCGATGACCTCGTTGCCGAGGTCCCGGGGGGCCTCGACGGTACGGGAGAGCCGCTGCAGCGCACCGGGACGACGCCCCAGATCGCGCGTGTCGAACACGAGCGGGGAACGATGGTCGAGGCGGGCGTTGATGGCTTCCTGCTTTCTACGCTGACGTACGAGCCACCCGTCACCGGCGGTGACCGGGCAGCAGGGATCGCGGACGTACACGCGACCGAAGAGCCAGGATACTGGAACGGTCCCGATAGGCCCAATCCGCTACTGCCGCCCCTCCTCGTACTGCCGCAGCCGGTCCAGGTCGATCATGCTCGTGTCGAAGAGGCTGGTCTCGTCGAGCGCGGCGGGCTGCGCTCCCCGGCCGCCTGCGGCCTGCCCGGGGATCTGGGCCTGCTGGTGCTGCGGCAGGTAGGCCGCGTTCGGGTCATAGGGCTGCTGGTGCTGCTGGGCCTGCGGGTCCGGCCAGCCGTAGCCGTACGGGTCCTGCTGCGCGTACGGGGCCTGCGGATAGCCGTAGGCGTCCTGCTGCCGGTAGGCCGGGTCGGTGTAGTAGCCCTGCTGGGGATCGGGCTGCGGGGGTACGGGGGACTGCGGCGGTACGGGGTCGGCCAGCTCGGCGAGACCGGCGAGGTACTCGGCGTCGCCGGTGTGGCCCGGGTGGCGGCCGTCGGGCTGCGCGGCGAGGTGGGCGCCCAGCTCGTCCGCCGGACGGGCGCCCTGGAGCTTCTGCCGGCCGCGGCCGACCGCCTCCAGGGTCTTGGTCAGTACGGCCTCGAAGGCGCCGAACTTGGCGTCCACGTAGCGGTCGGCGCGCTCCTTGAGCGTCTGCGGGTCGGCGCTGTGCTCGGGCTGCCGGACACCGTCCTCGTCCTCGTGGCCGTCCTCGCCCGGCGCGCGGCCGAGCAGCTTCTCGCGGCCGCGGTCGACCGAGCCGATGGTCTTGGTGAGGACGACCTCGAAGTTGGCCAGTTTGCTGTCCACGTAGTCGTCGGCCTCGGCGCGGATCTCCTCGGCCTCGCGCCGGGCCTCGGCGAGGATCCGGTCGGCCTCGGCCTGCGACCGCCGGGCCACCTCGGTGTCGGAGATCAGCGAGCCGCGGTGGGCGTTGGCGGACTCGATGATCCGCTCCGCCTCGGCGCGGGCCTCCTCGACCATCCGCTCGCGGCCGCCGAGCAGTTCCTGGGCCTCGGCGAGCGACCCGGGCAGGGCGGCGCGCACCTCCTCCAGCATGGCGAGCAGCTCGGCGCGGTTGACCACGCACGAGGCCGACATGGGCATGGACCGGGCGCTGCCGACGGTCCGGACGATCTCGTCGAGCTTCTTCTGCACGTCCACCTTGGACTCGCCACTTTCCGGGTCGGTACGACGGAACGGGGACGACTGTACGTCCACAGACCCCCGCACCGACACCTGCTGACGAGGCGTCAGCGGATCACTTGGCGCCGAGCCGTGCGGTCAGCTCCTCCAGGACGAAGGGCGGCACGAGGTGGGAGACGTCGCCGCCCCATGCCGCGACCTCCTTGACCAGACTGGAGGAGAGGAAGCTGTAGGTGGGGCTGGTGGGGATGAAGAGGGTCTCGACGCCGGAGAGGCCGTTGTTCATCTGGGCCATCTGGAGCTCGTAGTCGAAGTCGCTGACCGCGCGCAGCCCCTTGACGATGGCGGGGATGTCACGCTGCTTGCAGAAATCGACGAGCAGGCCGTGGAAGGACTCGACCTCGACGTTGCCGTACTCGGCGGTGGCGCGGCGGATCAGGTCGATCCGCTCGTCGATCGAGAACAGGCCCTGCTTGGCCTTGTTGATCATCACGGTGACGTGGACGACGTCATAGAGCCGGGAGGCCCGGGCGATGATGTCCAGGTGCCCGTTGGTGATGGGGTCGAACGACCCCGGACAGACTGCGCGGCGCACGTGAGTCTCCTCGCTCTCCGGTCCGGTCATGACGCGTTGTCGCACGTCGAAGCGGCGCGACCGTACCAAAGCGTTCCCTCGCCGTAGCGCCGGGACCGAATCGGCTCGAACCCGTCCGGCCAGGGGAACGGACCGCCTCTGGTGCTCCGCTCCACGGTGACGAGTGCCTCGTCGGCACACCAGCCCCGTCGGCGGAGTGTGAGCAGGATCTCTCCAAGATCGCTGTTGGTGACGGCGTACGGCGGGTCGAGGAAGACCACGTCGTACGGGTCGGCGGGGGCCGCTCCGGCGGCCACCTGCTCGGCCTTGCCGGCCCGCACCTCGGCGCCCGGCAGGCCGAGGGTGCGGACGTTGTCGCGGATGGTGCGGACGGCGCGGGCGTCGGCCTCGACCAGCAGGACGTGCGCGGCACCGCGGGACAGCGCCTCCAGGCCCACGGCGCCGGAGCCGCCGTACAGGTCCAGCACCCGGGCACCGGCCAGCGGGCCGTACAGCGACTCCCAGGTGGAGAACAGGCCCTCGCGCGCCCGGTCGGAGGTCGGGCGGGTGCCGTTGCCGGGGGGCACGGCCAGGCGCCGGCCGCCGGCCGCGCCGGCGATCACGCGGGTCATGGGTCCTCGGTCCTTCACGCTGCGGAGGGGAACGGTCCGCCTGCGCGGACCACTCCCCCACGATATGGCGTCGGACGGCCCGGGGCCGCGCCGGCCGGACCCGGGCCGGGCCCGCGGCCCGTGGGACGGCCCCGGCCGGACCGGGCGCGGGCGCTCAGCCCTTGTCGAGGTACTGCTCGCGCTCGGCGTCCAGCAGGGCCTGGAGGGCGATGCGCAGCTCCGGGTAGCCCGCCAGCTCGGGGTCGGCGGCGACCACCGAGGTGGCCTCCTCGCGGGCGGCCTCGATGACCTGCTCGTCCTCGATGACGGCGAGCATCCGCAGGGACGTACGGGCGCCGGACTGGGCCTGGCCGAGGACGTCGCCCTCGCGGCGCTGCTCCAGGTCGATCCGGGACAGCTCGAAGCCGTCGAGGGTGCCGGCCACCGCGGCGAGCCGGGCGCGCGCGGGACTGGCCTCGGGCATCTCGCTGACCAGCAGGCACAGGCCGGGCGCCGCGCCGCGGCCGACCCGGCCGCGCAGCTGGTGCAGCTGGGAGACGCCGAAGCGGTCCGCGTCCATGATCACCATGGCGGTGGCGTTGGGCACGTTCACGCCGACCTCGATGACGGTGGTCGCCACCAGCGCGTCCACCTCGCCGGCCGCGAACCGGCGCATCACCGCGTCCTTGTCGTCCGGGTGCATCCGGCCGTGCAGCACCTCGACGCGCAGTCCGGCGAGCGGGCCCTTGAGGAGCTGGTCGGCGACCTCCAGCACGGCCAGCGGCGGGCGCTTGTCCGCGTCCCCGCCGTCCCCGCCGTCCCCGGCCTCCTGCGCGGACTTCTGCTTCCCGCCCTTGGCCTTCGGCGCGTCCTCCTCGTCGCCGATGCGGGGGCAGACCACGTACGCCTGGTGGCCGGCCTCGACCTCCTCGCGCACCCGCTCCCAGGCCCGGGCGAGGAAGTGCGGCTTGTCCTTGGCCGGCACGACGTGGCTGGCGATCGGCGAGCGGCCGGCGGGGAGCTGGTCCAGCACGGACGTCTCCAGGTCGCCGAAGACGGTCATGGCGACCGTACGGGGAATGGGGGTGGCCGTCATGACGAGCAGGTGCGGCGGCTGCTTGCCCTTGCCGCGCAGGGCGTCGCGCTGCTCGACGCCGAAGCGGTGCTGCTCGTCGACGACGACCAGCCCGAGGTCGTGGAACCGGACCTTGTCCTCGATGAGCGCGTGGGTGCCGATGACGATGCCGGCCTCGCCCGTGACGAGGTCGAGCAGGGCCTGGCGGCGGGCGGCGGCACCCATCGAGCCGGTCAGCAGCACCACCTTGGTGCCCTGCTCGGCCCCGCCCAGCATCCCTCCCTCGGCCAACTCCCCCATCATCTCGGTGATGGACCGGTGGTGCTGCTGGGCCAGCACCTCGGTGGGCGCGAGCATCGCCGCCTGACCGCCGGTGTCCACGACGGCGAGCATCGCGCGCAGCGCGACCAGCGTCTTGCCGGAGCCCACCTCGCCCTGGAGGAGGCGGTGCATCGGATGGTCGGTGGCCAGGTCGTCGAAGATCTCGCGGCTGACCTTCCGCTGGCCTTCGGTGAGGGTGAAGGGCAGCTTCGCGTCGAACGCGTCGAGCAGCCCGCCGGGCGTCAACGGGCGCGGAGTGGCGGGAAGTTGGGTCTCGGCCATCCGGCGGCGGGCCAGCGCCACCTGGAGGACGAACGCCTCGTCCCACTTCAGCCGGGAGCGTGCGTCCTCGACGTCGGCCTTCGTGCGCGGCCGGTGGACCTTCTCCAGGGCCTCCGGGAGCGGCAGCAGGGCCCGCCCCGCGCGCAGCGCCTCGGGCAGCGGGTCGAGCGCCTCGCGCGCGCTGGGCAGCACGGCGTCGACGGCCTTGCTGATCTTCCAGGAGGCCATCTGCTGGCAGGCCGGGTAGATCGGCATGAGGCGGCCCGCGAAGGCATCCACGGCCTCCTCGCCGCCCTCGCCCTCCAGCAGCGCGTATTCGGGGTGGGCCAGCTGCAGTTTGCGGTTGAAGACCGAGACCTTGCCCGCGAACATGGCGCGGCGGCCGGGCAGCAGGTCCTTGTGCGGTTTGTGGATGCCCTTGCCGAAGAAGACGAGCTGGAGCCGGCCGCTGCCGTCGGTGAGGGTCACTTCCAGACGCTGGCCGCGGCCGTGGTTGAACTTCAGCACCCGGGCGTCGGCGACCCGCGCGACGACCGTGACGTGTTCGTCCAGCGGCAGGTCGGAGAGCCGGGTCAGCTCACCGCGCTCCGCGTATCTGCGCGGATAGTGGTGCAGCAGGTCCCCGACCGTGTTCAGGCCGAGCTGCTCGGCCATCACCTTGGCGGTGGTGCCACCGAGAATCTTCTTCAGGGGTTCGTCGAGCGCGGACACGCAGACCATTGCACACCACGCCACTGACATCGGGCGGCAAGCCCCGGTTTCCGCCGGGGGCCGGGCCGGTTTTCCCCGCCGCCCGGAAACGCGTCATTCGACGCCGATGAGCAGCGGGGCACCGCGCTGCCCGCCTTCGTAGACGACGGTGTCCACGGCCAGATAACGCTCCCGTACGTGCCTTTCCAGGCGTTCCGCGAGGGAATCGGGGAATTCCGCGCCCAGCACGAGCGTCACCATTTCCCCGCCGGCGGAGAGCATCCGGTCCAGGACGGTCGTCGCGGTCCCGGCGAGGTCGGAGCCGATCACCGCCACGTCCCCGTCGATGAGGCCGAGCACGTCCCCGGCCTGGCAGACCCCGGCCATCGTCCAGGACTGCCGTTCCGCGACGGCCAGCTCCGCGTAGCGGGTGGCGCCCGCGGCGGCGGTCATGGCCACCACGTCCTCGTCGAAGCTGCGGGCCGGCTCGTGCACGGCCAGCGCGGCGATCCCCTGGACGGCGGCGCGGGTGGGGATCAGCGCGACCCGTACGCCTTCGGTACGGGCCTGCTCGGCCGCGGCCGCCGCGGTGTGCCGCAGCTCGGGGTCGTTGGGCAGCAGCATCACCTCGCGGGCGTGCGCCTGCCGGATCGCCTGGACCAGTTCGCCGCTGGCGGGCGGCTCCCCGGGGCGTACGGTCACCGCGGTCGCGCCCGCCTCGGCGCACAGCCCGGCGAGGCCGTCGCCCGGTACCACCGCCACCACGGCGCGTGCCGCCGGCTCCGGCTCGCGGCGGCGGGCCGTCCGGCCCCCGTCGGCCGCCCCGAAGTGGGTGATGCGGATGCGGTACGGGCGGCCCGCCTCGATGCCCGCTTCGACGGCGGCGCCCGCGTCGTCCACGTGGACGTGCACGTTCCACAGGCCGTCCCCGCCGACCACCACCAGGGAGTCGCCGAGACCGTCCAGGCGCGCGCGCAGCCGGGCCACGGCGGCGTCGTCCGCCTCCAGGAGGTAGATCACTTCGAAGGCCGGCCCGTCCGGGTCCCCGTCGCCGTGCGGCCCGCCCCGGCCCGCCGCGTCGCCGTCCGCCGCCGGGCAGTCCCCGGCCGCCGGAACGGGGGCGTCCGGCCGTACGGCGATCGCCGCGGTCGGCACCTCCCCGGACAGCGCCCCGGCGAGCGCGCCCAGCAGCGCGACCAGGCCGCAGCCGCCCGCGTCCACGACGCCCGCCCGGCCCAGGACCGCCAGCTGGCCCGGCGTCGCCTCCAGGGCCGTACGCGCTCCCTCGTACGCGGCCCGCGCCACCGCCGCCGGGCTCCCGTCGGCCCGCTCCGCCGCCCGGGCGGCCACGGTGGCGACCGTCAGGACGGTGCCTTCCACGGGGTGCGCCACGGCTTCGTACGTCGACTCGGCCGCCCGCCGCAAGGCCCGCTTCAGCGCGGTGGCCGCGCCGTGGCCGCCGTCCGCGGCGCCGTCGGTCCGCCCGTCGCCGTCCGCGCCGTCTCCGAGGATCTCGGCCATGCCGCGCAGCAGCTGCGCGAGGATCGTGCCGGAATTGCCGCGCGCCCCGATCAGGGCCCCGTGCGCCATGGCGCCGACGGCGTCGGCCAGACCGGGCGCGGTGCCCGAGGCGCCGTGTCCGTCGAAGGCGGCCTCGACCGCGCGGGCCGCGGACTCCACGGTCAGGTACAGATTGGTGCCGGTGTCCCCGTCGGCCACCGGATAGACGTTGATCGCGTCGATCCGCTCACGCTCGCGGCCCAGGGCCTGGAGCGCCAGGGCGCACCAGGTGCGTACCGCAGCGGCGTCGAGCGGGTGCGGCACCGTCGTCCTCCTAGGCCAGCGGCCCGTGGCGGGCTCGGCTCGGTCATGCGATCCACCGCACAGTAGTCGCGGGCGGGGCCGTCCGCCGGGGCGGGGCCCGGGGCGCTCGTGGTAGTTTCGTTCTGCGGGAGTGGTCGTTGTATGCTGCTCCGGTTGCCCGATGCGAATCGGGCCATTCCTCTCCTGGCGAAGCCGGTCGGTTCAATGCACTCCGCTCGTCGGGATTTCACCGTAAGTGCATCTGAAGTCTTTGGAGTGACCCGTGGCTGCCAACTGCGACGTCTGCGGCAAGGGGCCGGGCTTCGGCAAGAGCGTTTCCCACTCGCACCGCCGTACCAACCGTCGTTGGAACCCCAACATCCAGACGGTGCGCGCGGTCATCGGGCGCACGCCGAAGCGGCTCAACGTCTGCACCTCGTGCATCAAGGCCGGCAAGGTCTCGCGCTGACGTCATAGTCGTAGCGCAGCCCCCGCCGGTTGCCTGAAAGCCGGTCCACTTCGGTGGACCGGCTTTTTGCCGTACCCGCGCGCAGGGGCGCCGTACGGCAGCCGGGCGGCGTCTACCCGCGCAGCCGCCACCCGTGGTCCACCGGCCCGATCCCCGCGCCCAGCCGGAAGCCGCCCGCGATGGCCCCGGTGACGTACTCCTTGGCCGCCGCGACGGCCTCCGGGACGCCGTCTCCCTTGGCGAGCTGCGCGGCGACGGCGCTGGCGAGCGTGCAGCCGGTGCCGTGGGTGTGCCGGTTGTCGTGCCGCGGGGCGCGCAGCCAGTGCTCCTCGGTGCCGTCGGTGAGCAGGTCGACGGCGTCGCCCTCCAGGTGACCGCCCTTGATCAGCACCCATCGCGGCCCGAAGCCGAGGACCGCGGCGGCGGCGCGCGGCAGGTCCGCCTCCTCCCGGACCCGTACGCCGGTGAGCTGGGCGACCTCGTCGAGGTTGGGGGTGGCGAGGGTGGCGGTGGGCAGCAGCTTCGTACGGACCGCGTCCAGGGCCGCGGCGGCCAGCAGCGTGTCGCCGTGCTTGGAGACGCCCACCGGGTCGATCACGACGGGCGCCGCCATCCCGGCGAGCAGCTCCGCGACGGTCTCGACCAGCTCCGGCGAGGCGAGCATGCCGGTCTTGACGGCCTGGACGCCGATGTCGTCCACGACGCTGCGGAACTGGGCCCGTACGGCTTCCGCGGGCAGCTCCCACGCGCCCTGCACGCCCAGCGAATTCTGCGCGGTGACGGCGGTCAGCACGCTCATGCCGTGCGTGCCGAGCGCCAGCATCGTCTTCAGGTCGGCCTGGATGCCCGCGCCGCCGCCGGAGTCGGACCCGGCGACGGTCAGGACGCGTGGAGGAGTGCGCATGGCGGCGAATCTACCGGCGCCCCGGGCGGGCCGGGGCCGAGGGGGCGGCGCGAGGCGGGGCCCCGGGGCCTGGGGCCGGGCCGCTCAGCTCCCGGCCGGTTCGCCGTCCTGGTCGTCGCCGAAGTGGTCCCAGCCCGCCTTGGCCCACGGCGCCCCGTCCACCGTGACCTGCGGCAGCGCCGACGGGTGCAGCACCTCGCCGATCACCTTCCAGCGGGCGGGCAGCTTCACGTCCGGCGGGAACGTGGCCACGATCGCGTGGTCCTCGCCCCCGTTGAGCACCCACTGCATCGGGTCCACGCCGACCGCCGTACCGATGTCGGACATCTGGGAGGGGATGTCGATCTGGCCCGAGCGCAGGTCGATGCGGACCTTGCTGGCCTCGGCGATGTGGCCGAGGTCGGCGACCAGGCCGTCGCTGACGTCCGTCATGGCGGTGGCGCCGAGGCCGGCCGCCGCCGGGCCCGCGTGGTACGGCGGTTCGGGGCGGCGGTGCGCCTCCACGAAGGCGCGCGGGGAGCGGAAGCCGCGGGCCAGGACCGCGTGCCCGGCCGCCGACCAGCCCAGCCAGCCGGTGACGGCCACCACGTCGCCGGGCTGGGCACCGGATCGGGTGACCGGCTCCTGGTTGCGCAGGTCGCCCAGGGCGGTGATCGCGACGGTGATCGTGTCGCCGCGCACCACGTCGCCGCCCACCACGGCGGCGCCCGCCACCTGGCACTCGTCGCGCAGCCCGTCCATCAGCTCGGTCGCCCAGGTCGCGGGCAGTTCGGCGGGGACGACCAGGCCGAGCAGGATGGCGGTGGGCACCGCGCCCATCGCGGCGATGTCGGCCAGGTTCTGCGCGGCGGCCTTGCGGCCCACGTCGTAGGCGGTGGACCAGTCGCGGCGGAAGTGCCGCCCTTCGAGGAGGACGTCGGTGCTGGCCACGACCCGGCGGTCCGGCGCGGTGACCACCGCGGCGTCGTCGCCCGGTCCGATCCGTACGGCCGGGGTGGCGGTGAGCCGGGAGGTCAGCTCCCTGATCAGCCCGAACTCTCCCAGCTCGCCCACGGTGCCCTTCATGCTGCTGCCCTTCCGATGCGTACGGACGATCCGTACTGCGCTGCCGATCCGTACTCCACTACCGCGCGGCCGGCCCGTGCTCCCCCTGGGCGGACGGCCGTCGCGCCGCCCCTGGTTGCGCCGCGCACCGCGTTCCCGGCGGCGCGGGTCTCCCCGGCGCGCGCGCCGACGCGGTACCGTGGCGTCCCTTCTTCCCACATGATCCTCGAAGCCGCCCTGGAGGTCCCGTGGTACAGGCGTACATCCTGATCCAGACCGAGGTGGGCAAGGCGTCGGCCGTCGCGGAAGTGATCGCCAAGATCCCCGGCGTGATCCAGGCCGAGGACGTCACCGGTCCGTACGACGTGATCGTGCGGGCCCAGGCCGAGACGGTCGACGAACTCGGCCGCATGGTGGTCGCCAAGGTCCAGCAGGTGGACGGCATCACCCGCACCCTGACCTGCCCGGTGGTCCATCTCTAGCTCCCCGTATGCTCGGCCGGGTGATCTCCTCGTCGCGCCGGCTGCTGACACCGGCCCTGCTCACCGTGGCGTTCGCCGCGGTGAGCTGCTCGTCCTCGACCCCCGTCGCCGCCCCCGCGCCCGAGGGCGCGTCCGCGCGGCAGTGCCGGGCGCTCCAGAAGGAGTTGCCGCGGACCGTGGACGGGCTGGAGCGCGGCACCGCCGAGCCGGTCTCGGACTTCACCGCCGTCTGGGGCGATCCCGCCGTCCGGCTGCGGTGCGGCGTGGCCAAGCCCGCCGTGCTGGTGCCTGGGAGTGAACATTACAACCCCGGTGCGGACGCGGCGGAGGTCAACGGTGTCGAGTGGCTCTTCGAGAAGCAGGGGGACGAGGGGTACCGCTTCACGACCGTGCTGCGCAAGACGTACGTCGAGGTGAGCGTGCCGAAGAAGTACGCCCCCGAGGTCGATGTGCTCACCGACCTCGCGGACGCCGTCAAGAAGACGGTGCCGGCCGGGGTGTGAGGCCCCGGCCGGGTGCGGCCCGGGGGCCTCAGCGCAGGCCCGTGGAGCGCCGCAGCGCCGCCTGGACCAGCCGGTCGATCAGCTCCGGGTAGGCGACGCCGCTCTCCTGCCACATCCGCGGGTACATCGAGATGGGCGTGAAGCCGGGCATCGTGTTGATCTCGTTGATGACGTAGGTGCCGTCGTCCTGGAGGAAGAAGTCCACGCGGGCCAGGCCCTCGCAGGACAGCGCCTCGAAGGCACGGACGGCCAGCTCCTGGACCTCGGCGGTCTGCTCCGCGGTCAGCGGGGCGGGCACGATGCCGGTGGCCGAGTCGATGTACTTGGCCTCGAAGTCGTAGAAGGTGTGGTCGGAGACGGGCGGGATCTCGGCCGGGAGGCTGCCGCGCGGCCCGTCCTCGAATTCCAGCACCCCGCACTCGATCTCGCGACCGGTGAGCAGCGCCTCCACCAGGATCTTCGGGTCGTGGCGGCGCGCCTCCTCGATGGCCGCGTCCAGGCCGGAGAGGTCGTCGACCTTGCTGATGCCCATGGAGGACCCGGCACGGGCGGGCTTGACGAAGACCGGCCAGCCGTGCCGTCCGGCGAAGTCCGCGATCCGCTCGCGGGCCGCGGCGGCCCGGTCCTCCTGCTCCCACTCGCGGGGGCGGACGACCTCGTACGGGCCGACCGGCAGCCCGTAGGAGACGAACACCCGCTTCATGTACTCCTTGTCCATGCCGGCGGCCGAGGCGAGGACACCCGAGCCGACGTAGGGGACGCCGGAGAGCTCCAGGAGGCCCTGGACCGTGCCGTCCTCGCCGTACGGGCCGTGCAGGACGGGGAAGACGACGTCCACCTCGCCCAGTGCCTTGGGCGCCGAGCCGGGTTCGCTGTAGACGACCTCGCGGCTGGTCGGGTCCGAGGGGAGCAGAACGGCGCCCTCGGCGGATTCGGCCAGCTCCGTGACGCTCGGCAGCCGACGGTCGGTGAAGACCATCCGCTCGGGATCGTCGGCGGTCAGGGCCCAACGGCCGTCCGGGGTGATGCCGATGGGCAGCACCTCGTACTTCTCGCGGTCGATGGCGGCCAGCACGGCGCCCGCGGTCACCACGGAGACGGCGTGTTCGGAGCTGCGGCCACCGAACACGACGGCGACGCGGGGCTTCTGGGGAGGGGTCTCGCTGCTCATATCGCGTTGAGCGTACCTGCTGCCCCAGGCGGAGTCAGTGCCGCGGCGGCCCCGGGGGCGCCGTCCGGCCGTGGCCGGAAGCCGTACCGGCCCCGGCGCGGCGCGGCGGTCAGTGGCGCTCGGGCTTGGCGCTGCGCGACATCAGCTCCTTGAGGGCCACCAGCGGCGGCTTGCCCTCGTGGACGATGCCCACGACCGTCTCGGTGATCGGCATGTCGACGGCGTGCCGGCGGGCCAGTTCCAGCACCGACTCGCAGGACTTGACGCCCTCGGCGGTCTGCCTGGTGACCGCGATGGTCTCCGCCAGGGTCATGCCGCGGCCGAGGTTGGCGCCGAACGTGTGGTTGCGGGACAGCGGCGAGGAGCAGGTGGCGACCAGGTCGCCCATGCCGGCGAGGCCGGCGAAGGTGTGCGCGTCGGCGCCCATCGCCAGGCCCAGCCGGGTGGTTTCGGCGAGGCCGCGGGTGATCAGGGAGGCCTTGGCGTTGTCGCCCAGCCCCATGCCGTCGGCGATGCCGACCGCCAGCGCGATGACGTTCTTGACCGCACCGCCCAGCTCGGCGCCGACCACGTCGGTGTTGGTGTACGGGCGGAAGTACGGGGTGTGGCAGGCGGCCTGGAGACGCCGGGCCACCGCCTCGTCCGCGCAGGCGACGACCGCGGCGGCGGGCTGCCGGGCGGCGATCTCCTTGGCGAGGTTGGGGCCGGTCAGCACCGCGACCCGCTCGGCGGGGGCCTTGGCGACCTCCTCGACGACCTCGCTCATCCGCTTGGCGGTGCCCAGTTCGACGCCCTTCATCAGGGAGACCAGGACGGTGTCGGCGGGCAGCAGCGGCGCCCATTCGGCGAGGTTGCCGCGCAGGGTCTGGGAGGGGACGGCCAGGACGGTGAAATCGGCGCCGTGCGCGGCCTCGGCCGGGTCGGTGGTGGCCCGTACGGACGCGGGCAGTTCCGCGTCCGGCAGGTAGTCGGGGTTGGTCCGGCCGGTGTTGATGGCGTCGACCAGGCCCGCTCTGCGGCCCCACAGGGTCACCTCGCAGCCCGCGTCACCGAGCACCATCGCGAATGCGGTTCCCCAGGACCCCGTGCCGTAGACGGCGCAGCGCGTCACTTGCCTTCATCCTCCTGTGTCTTCGGTGCCTGGTCGTCCAGTTTCACGCCCCGCTCGTCCAGCTCGCGCGCCCGCTCGGCCGCCTCCCGCTCGCGGCGGGCCCGGCCGCGCCGGGCGGCGACGGCCTTCTTGTGGTCGTACGGCTCGGCGGGCGCCGGCTCGCCGCGGACCTCGGCCAGCAGTTCGGTGACGGCGGCCATGACCTTGTCGGTCACCGCGCGCAGCACCTCGGCGGTCGGCTCCTTGCCGTAGAACTCGCTCAGGTCGACCGGCGGCCCCGCCTTGACCCGCAGCGTCTTGCGCGGGAACAGGCGCAGCTTCTTCTCCTTGGCGTAGGGCGGCATCACCTCGTTGGCGCCCCACTGGGCCACCGGGATCACCGGCGCCTTGGTGAGCAACGCCACCCGGGCGGCCCCGGTCTTGCCCTGCATGGGCCACAGGTCGGGGTCGCGGGTGAGGGTGCCCTCGGGGTAGAAGGCGACGCATTCGCCCTTGTTGATGGCGGCCACCGCGGCGCGGAAGGCCACCGCGGCGTCGGTCGATTCCCGGTAGACCGGGATCTGGCCGGTGCCGCGCATCATCAGGCCGACAAAGCCGCCCTTGAAGAGCCCGGACTTGGCGAGGAATCGCGGGACCCGTCCGGTGTTGTACTGGTAGTGCGCGTACGACAGCGGGTCCAGATACGAGTTGTGGTTGACCGCGGTGATAAATCCGCCGTCGGCGGGAATGTGCTCCATTCCCTGCCAGTCCCGCTTGAACAGAACCAGGAGCGGCGGTTTGCAGATGACCGCGGCCAAGCGGTACCAGAAGCCGATTCTGCGGCGGGACACTGGGACACCCTCCTTGTGGGATCTGCTGAGCTGCTGCGACCCGGCAGCCGCACAAGTGTCGCCCCAGGTACCCGCTATGTCGAGAACACCGTAACCCCGCCGCTCACGGATGGCGGTGGCGGCAGGTGAGAATGAGGGCGATGCGATCTGACGGAGCGGACGCCGGCTGGAGCCTGGTGGTGCCGCTGAAACCCCTGGTACGGGCGAAGAGCAGGCTGTCCGGGGCGGCGGGCGAGCAGCTGCGGCCGCAGTTGGCACTGGCGTTCGCGCTGGACACCGTGACGGCTGCGCTGGCCTGCGAAGACGTCGCGGATGTGGCGGTTGTCACGGACGACCGGCTGGCCGGGGAACGGCTGACGGCGCTCGGGGCGCGGGTCGTCGCGGACCTTCCGGGACGCGGCTTGAACGCGGCGCTGGCGTACGGGGCGCAGGAGGCGCGCCGGCTGCGCCCCGCCGCGCCTGTCGCGGCGCTGAACGCGGATCTCCCGGCGTTGCGCCCGGCGGAACTGCGCCGGGTGCTGCGGGCCGCCGCCGCATTTCCCCGGGCATTTCTCACGGATGCGGCGGAAATCGGTACGACACTGCTGTCCGCGGCTCCCGGAGTGGAATTGGCGCCCGCTTTCGGGGGGCCGTCCCGGGCGCGGCACCGGGAATCCGGGGCACACGAGATCGTGCTGCCGGGCACCGAATCCGTCCGCCGGGACGTGGACACCGGCACGGATCTGCTGGCCGCGCTGGAACTGGGCGTGGGGCGGCACACCGCGCTCTGTGTGCCGCGGATACGGGCCCGCGCGGACGCGGAGGGCGTCAGAACGTCTGGAGCGTGACGAGCACGATGCGGCGCCCGTCGGTCTCCTGGCCGCCGGCCTCGCCCTCGACCTCGATGCGCACCCGCTGCCCGGGCCGCAGCAGCCGCAGGCCGCCCGCGTCGAAGGCCGCCGTGTCGAAGGGCAGCGGCGTGCCGTCGTCGAGCAGCACGCTGCCGGAACGGGTCTGGGCGTCGTAGGTGTACGCGGTGGCCTGCATGCGGACCAGCCTAGACGGCACGGGGCGCGGGCCGGGCGCGCACCGGCCGGGACGCACCGCGGGCCGGACTCCCCGGGGGGAGTCCGGCCCGACGCGTGGCGTCGCCGCTGCTGATTACCGCTTGCGGGCGGTGGTCTTCTTGGCGGTGGTCTTGCGGGCCGTGGTCTTCTTGGCCGGGGCCTTCTTCGCCGTCGCCTTCTTCGCGGGCGCGGTCTTCTTGGCCGTCGCCTTCTTGGCGGTGGTGGCGGCCTTCTTGGCCGGGGTGGCCTTCTTGGCGGTGGCCGTGGTCTTCTTGGCCGCCGACTTCTTCGCCGTGGCGGTGGTCTTCTTCGCCGGCGTGGCCGTCGTCTTCTTCGCCGTGGTGGTCTTCTTCGCCGGCGTGGCCTTCTTGGCGGTGGCCGTGGTCTTCTTCGCGGCCGACTTCTTGGCGGTGGCCTTCTTCGCGGCGGCCTTGGCCGTCGTACGGGTGGAAGAACCGCCCGAGAGGCTGCCCTTGGGAGCCTTCTTGACGGCCACGTCGTTCTTCGGGAGCTTCTTCGAGCCGCTGACCAGGTCCTTGAAGCCCTGACCCGCGCGGAAACGCGGTACCGAGGTCTTCTTGACCCGCACCCGCTCACCCGTCTGCGGGTTGCGGGCGTACCGGGCCGGCCGGTCGACCTTCTCGAACGAACCGAATCCGGTGACCGATACACGGTCGCCGGAGACAACTGCACGCACGATTGCGTCCAGTACCGCGTCCACCGCGTCGGCGGCGTTCTGACGGCCGCCGAGCTTGTCGGCAATGGCTTCTACGAGCTGCGCCTTGTTCACGTCTTCCCCTTCGGAGACATTGCTGGAACGAAAGTGTTCAAGCCTTTTCGCACGTTAGGCAGATATATACCGCAAATCAAACACGAAACGGGCTAATCACCCTTGTGCCGCAACGAACTCGACCTTCACGGAGTTCCGTCGGCGTGCACGTCTTCGGGAAAGCGACCCTCGTCGAGGTCGTTCATGAACCACTCCAGACGCCTTGCCGCGTCCGCCAGATCGTGTTTCGCCGCCGCCGTGATGACGAGCAGCTTCCGGGTCAGCGCCATGCGTACGCCCTCCGGGACTTGCAGTGTCCGCACTCGTGTGTGTGCGTCCTTGAGTCGGTCGGCGACGAGACCGTAGAGCTCGAGTTGGTCGTCGCGTTCCATGCGCTAATTGTGCCATCTGCGGCGAGTTGTCGCTTCACGGGGCCTCAACGGCAGCCTTCACACGCCGATGCGCCCCCTGCCAACTAGCAAGGGGCGCATCGTACGCAATAAGGCTTTGAGCCAAAAAACCCGAGGTCAGACTACTACCGTACGCGGCTTGAACGACGGCCTGTTCGCCTCGTACCGGGCGATGGCCTCCTCCTCCCGAAGGGTGAGGCTGATGTCGTCCAGGCCCTCCAGCAGTCGCCAGCGCGCGTTTTCGTCCAGCTCGAACCCAGCGGTGATGCCCGGTGCCCGGACCTGCCGGCCGACGAGGTCGACGGTGACCTCCGCGGCGGGGTCCGCCTCGGCGAGCTGCTGCAGCGCCTCGACGGTCTCCTGCGGGAGCACGACGGTCAGCAGTCCGTTCTTCAGCGAGTTGCCCCGGAAGATGTCCGCGAAACGCGACGAGACGACGGCCTTGAAGCCGTAGTTCTGCAGCGCCCACACGGCGTGCTCACGGGAGGAGCCGGTGCCGAAGTCCGGCCCGGCGACCAGCACCGTCGCTCCCCGGTACGCCTCCTGGTTCAGCACGAACTGGGGATCCTTGCGCCACGCCTCGAAGAGCCCGTCCTCGAAGCCGTCGCGGGTGACCTTCTTGAGCCAGTGCGCCGGGATGATCTGGTCGGTGTCCACGTTGCTGCGGCGCAGCGGGACGGCCCGGCCGGTGTGCGTGGTGAAAGCTTCCATGGTGGTTCAGACTCCCGCGGGCGTGCGTACGTCGGCGTCGGCGTCGGACAGGTCGGCCGGCGATGCCAGATGGCCGAGAACCGCCGTTGCGGCGGCGACCTGGGGCGAGACCAGGTGGGTGCGGCCACCCTTGCCCTGCCGCCCCTCGAAATTCCGGTTGGAGGTGGACGCGGAGCGCTCGCCGGGCGCCAGCTGGTCCGGGTTCATGCCCAGGCACATCGAGCAGCCGGCGTGCCGCCACTCGGCACCGGCCGCGGTGAAGACCTTGTCCAGCCCCTCCTCGACCGCCTGGAGGGCGACCCGTACCGAGCCGGGGACGACCAGCATCCGGACCCCGTCGGCGATCCGGCGGCCCCGTACGACCTCCGCCGCGGAGCGCAGGTCCTCGATCCGCCCGTTGGTGCACGAACCTACGAAGACGGTGTCCACGCGGATGTCGCGCAGCGGCTGACCTGCCGTCAACCCCATGTACTCCAGGGCCTTTTCGGCGGCATAGCGCTCCGATGCGTCTTCGTACGAAGCCGGGTCGGGGACGGTCTGCGAAAGCGGGGCACCCTGCCCGGGGTTGGTGCCCCAGGTGACGAACGGCGCCAGCTCGGAGGCGTCCACGACGACCTCGTGGTCGAAGACCGCGTCCGCGTCGGTGCGGAGCGTCTTCCAGTAGGCGACCGCCGCGTCCCAGTCGGCCCCCTCGGGCGCGTGGGCGCGCCCCTTGAGGTAGGCGAAGGTGGTCTCGTCGGGGGCGATCATGCCGGCCCGGGCGCCCGCCTCGATGGACATGTTGCAGACGGTCATCCGGGCCTCCATCGAGAGCTTCTCGATGGCCGGGCCGCGGTACTCGATGACGTAGCCCTGGCCGCCACCGGTGCCGATCCGGGCGATGACGGCGAGGATCAGGTCCTTGGCGGTGACGCCGTCGGGCAGCTCGCCCTCGACGGTGACGGCCATGGTCTTGAACGGCGCCATCGGCAGCGTCTGGGTGGCCAGCACGTGCTCGACCTGGCTGGTGCCGATGCCGAAGGCCAGCGCGCCGAACGCGCCGTGGGTGGAGGTGTGGCTGTCGCCGCAGACCACGGTGGTGCCGGGCTGGGTCAGTCCCAACTGCGGTCCCACTACGTGGACGACGCCCTGCTCCACGTCGCCCAGCGGATGCAGCCGGACGCCGAAGTCCGCGCAGTTCTTGCGCAGCGTCTCCAGCTGGGTGCGGGAGACCGGGTCGGCGATGGGCTTGTCGATGTCGAGGGTGGGGGTGTTGTGGTCCTCGGTGGCGATGGTCAGGTCGGTGCGCCGCACCGGCCGGCCGGCCTTGCGCAGGCCGTCGAACGCCTGCGGACTGGTGACCTCGTGCAGCAGATGCAGATCGATGAAGAGGAGGTCGGGCTCGCCTTCCGCGCGCCGGACGACGTGGTCGTCCCAGACCTTCTCCGCGAGTGTCCGTCCCATCGCTTTCCCTCCGGCCGGCCGCATCGCCGGCCCAACTCGACTGTGTGCGCAGCGTCCGGCCCCCGGTTCCGGACGTCGCGCCGGGCCCTGGTCGAGGGCCGCCCCTACAGATTGGCGACTTCCCCGGAAAATTGAACTTGCGTTTCACACTGTGAGACGTGAGTATCGTTGCATGGACAACTCTAGCGGCGTCGGCGTTCTCGACAAGGCAGCTCTGGTACTGAGCGCTCTGGAGTCCGGTCCGGCCACCCTCGCCGGGCTGGTCACGGCGACCGGGCTCGCACGGCCCACGGCCCACCGGCTGGCCGTGGCACTGGAACACCACCGGATGGTGGCCAGGGACATGCAGGGCCGGTTCATCCTCGGCCCGCGGCTGTCGGAACTGGCCGCGGCGGCCGGCGAGGACCGCCTGCTGGCCACGGCCGGACCGGTGCTCACCCACCTGCGCGACGTGACGGGCGAGAGCGCGCAGCTGTACCGGCGTCAGGGCGACATGCGCATCTGCGTCGCCGCGGCGGAACGGCTGTCCGGACTGCGGGACACCGTCCCGGTCGGCTCCACGCTCCCCATGAAGGCCGGCTCGGCGGCCCAGATCCTGATGGCCTGGGAGGAGCCGGAGCGGCTGCACCGCGGCCTCCAGGGCGCCCGGTTCACCGCCACGGCCCTGTCCGGCGTACGGCGCCGCGGCTGGGCCCAGTCGATCGGCGAGCGGGAGCCGGGCGTGGCCTCGGTCTCCGCCCCGGTACGCGGCCCCTCGAACCGGGTGGTCGCCGCCGTCTCGGTCTCCGGACCGATCGAGCGGCTGACCCGGCACCCGGGCCGGATGCACGCCCAGGCGGTCATCGACGCCGCGGCGCGGCTCAGCGAGGCGCTGCGGCGTACGGGCTGAGCTGCCGGAAGCACCCACCACCCGACCCGCCGGAACGCCGACCGGCCGGTGGCGCCGAACGCGCGCACCGGCCGGTCAGCCGTATCCGGTCAGCCGTACTACGCCACGGCCACGGGCGCGCTCCGCGCCCCGCGCCGGCCGGGCGTGGTGACGCCGTACGCGGCGCCGAGCCCGGTCGGCGGCATGGAGTCGTACAGCGTGTGATGCGCACCGGCCGGCACCACGTACGTCTCGTGCCAGATCCCCACGCCGCCCTTGCCGCTTCGCGCGCGGCGGTTGAACGCCGCCCACGCGGGGCGGTGCTGCCGGTCCGGGGCCGAGGCGTACGCGTACAGCTTCTCCCGCGACTCCCAGTATTGGATGACGGTGAAGAAGCGCGGCCCGCCGCTCAGCAACCGGTAACCGAGCAGACCCGCACCCGGGTCACGCGCCAGCTCCTTCAGCATCCGCGGCATCGCCAGGAACGCCGGCAGCCAACTGCGCACCGAGCGCCACCGGTTGACACGCATCCCGACCAGGTAGACCACCACTTCCCCGTCGGCGTCCGCCCGCACCCGCTCCGGCACGACCTTGCCACCCATGACATCTCCCCCTGTTCCCATTCTTTGGATAGCGGCACTATCCATGCTTGGATACTGTCACTCTCCAACGAAGGGCGCAAGGGATGCGACTGGCGGAACTGAGCGAACGCAGCGGGGTGCCGACCGCCACGATCAAGTACTACCTGCGCGAGCGGCTGCTCCCGCCGGGCGAGCGGGTCACCGCCACCACGGCCGAGTACGGCGACGCCCACCTGCGCCGGCTGCGTCTGGTGCGGGCGCTGATCCAGGTCGGAAAGATGTCGGTGGCGACGGCGCGCGAGGTGCTGGCCGCCGTCGAGGACGAGTCGCTGGACCACCACATGCGGCTCGGCGCGGCCGTGTGGGCGCTGCCGTTCGACCCGGGGCCCGCCGAGGAGACCCCGGAGACCGCCGCGGCGCGCCGTACGGCGGACGAACTGCTGCGCCGCCTGGACTGGCGGTTCGGAATGGAGCTGGGGGCGCTGTCGCCTGCGTACGGGCTGCTGGTGAACGCCATCGCCGCGCTCGCCCGGCTCGGCTATCCGCACGGCGTCGAGAACGTCCTGCCGTACGCGCGGCTCGCGGGTGAACTGGCCGTCACCGACCTGGATTTGGTGGAGGGGTTCGAGACGCCCACCGAGCAGGTGGAGGCCGCGGTGGCACTGACCGTGCTGTACGAGCCGGTGCTGCTGAGTCTGCGACGGCTCGCGGAGGCCGAGGAGTCGTACCGCCGGTACGGCGAGGGCGGGTGAGCCGGGCGGCGCGGGCCCGCCCGCGGTCCGCGCGGCCCACGCGGAAAGGCCCCTCCCTGCCGGGAAGGGCCTTTCCGTTTGTGTACCCCCGACCGGATTCGAACCGGCGCTACCGCCTTGAGAGGGCGGCGTGCTAGGCCGCTACACAACGGGGGCTAGCTCTGCAGAACCGCAGCTGACCTGCGATTTCGCGCTGGGCTACCAGGACTCGAACCTAGACTAAATGAACCAGAATCACTCGTGCTGCCAATTACACCATAGCCCATGGTGGTTTAGACCAGTACCCCCGACCGGATTCGAACCGGCGCTACCGCCTTGAGAGGGCGGCGTGCTAGGCCGCTACACAACGGGGGCCCTAGCGATCCTTGCATCGTCACATCCGGGAGCGACCCGAAGGTGACGGAGAGAAAGGATCTGTACCCCCGACCGGATTCGAACCGGCGCTACCGCCTTGAGAGGGCGGCGTGCTAGGCCGCTACACAACGGGGGCCTGGTACTGCGCGATCAAGAGACCCTCAGAAGATCTCTTGCTGGGCTACCAGGACTCGAACCTAGACTAACTGAACCAGAATCAGTCGTGCTGCCAATTACACCATAGCCCACCAAAACGCAACCTCCGGTGGAGGTTTTGTTCGGCTTGCGCTTCCCGGCCCGGCCTTTCGGCCCTCCCGGGCGGCGCAGAAAGAACATTACCCGAAGGTGGACGACGCTCCAAAACCGATAAGGCCACGGACCAGCCCGGGCAGCTCGGCGAGCCCGCCGACCCGGGTCACCCCGGCCGGCGCCTCGCCCGGCTCCCCGGCCCGGTCCACCCACACGGCGCCCAGCCCGGCGTCCCGCGCGCCGACCGCGTCGACGTCCCGGTGATCGCCGACGTACAGGACCCGGGCGGGCTCCAGCCCCAGCGCGTCGCAGGCCGCCCGGAACGCCTCGGCCGTGGGCTTCGCATGCCCCACCTCGTCGGCGCACAGCACCACCTCGAAGTGATCACGGATGCCCAGCGTCCGCAGCTTCCGCTCCTGGACGGCGCCGGAGGAGTTCGACAGCACGCCCTGCCGGGTCAGCGGAGCCAGCTCCTCCAGGGCCCGTACCGTGTCCGGAAAGAGCGCCCAGGCCGCCTCGTAGTGCGCGACATACCGCCCGAACCAGGCGTCGGCCTCGTCATCGCTGAGCGGCTTCCCCAGAAAGGACCGCGCCCGCTCCCTGCGGTGCTCCAGAAACCCCAGCTCCCCCGCGAGGAACCGCGCGAAGGCGGCCTCCATGCACTCCCGCCACCGCCCGAGCGCACACTCGGCGTTCTCGAACCGCGCGAGCAGCCCCTCGGCCTCGATGTGCCGAAGCGCTCCCGCGCGGTCGGACCCGGTGTAGTCGAAGAGGGTGTCGTCCACGTCCCAGAGGACGGCATCGACGGTCACGCGACCGCCTCCCGGCCACGACGCCCTGCCGGAACCGCTCCCTCCCCCTTGATCACCGCCAAGAACGCGGCCAGCCCGCCGCGGGTGGCCGAGAGGATCACCTCGGGGGCGTCACTCTCCCGCAGGCGGAGGGTGCCGTCGGGGGCGGCGGCGATGTTCACACAATTCACCGCCGCGTTGCTGTACGAGGACTTCTGCCACTGGTAATCGTGCATCGTCGGGCCTCACAAACTCTTCGCGATCTTGTGGATGAAGTTGCGACTCTCGACGGAATCGAGTGCACACCGACGCATGCGGTCCAGAACCTCCCGGTAACGGGCGAGCTGATCCTCCGCGTGGAGAATCTCAAGGCCGTGATCGGTATCCAGCAGGACGGTGTCCAGTCGGGGCACGGGCCCACACGCATAGGTGATCGGTTGGCCGCCCGAAGCGGGAAGATCCGCCCGCCCGAAAGGGATGACCCGGATCGTGATGTGCTCGTACTCGCCCATGTCCATGAGATGCCGGAGCTGCGCGCGCACGACATCGGTCCCGCCGATCCCCATTCGCAGCGCGGCTTCATGGATGATCGCCGTGTAGGGCAACGGCGTTTCCCCATGCAGGACGCCTTGCCGCCTGATGCGGAACGCAGTGCAGTGTTCGACCTCAAACGGGCGAAGTGCAGGCACGTTCTGGTTGTACGCGGCGCGGACGTGTTCGGCAGACTGGAGGAGACCGGGCATGGCCACGAGCACAGCGACCTGCAGCGCTGTGGCCTCGTGTTCGAACTCGGCTACCTCGATCAGGGCCGTGGGCAGCAACTCACGATATTCGTCCCACCAGCCGCGCGTACGGCCGCCGGTCATCGCGGCCAGCGCTTGGATGAAGGCGTCGTCCGAACACTCGTAGAGCCGGGCCAGCGCCCTGACGCGGTCCGCACTGACCGCGTAGTTGCCCGACTCGATATTGCTGATACGTGATTGCGGCACACCAAACAGTTCGCCGGCACGCGTCACAGACAGGTCCGCACGTTCCCGGAGGCGGCGCAGCTCGGCCCCCAGGCGCCGTTGCCTGACCGTCGGTGGGACCTTGGCCCGGACCATGTCTTCTGCCTTTCACTCACAGGAGTGGAAGCGGTATGAGATCTAGCCAAACAATGGCCTACATACCAGCGACCGCCCTAGCCTCCTCACCAACAGCAGCACAACTGCGCTTACCAGCGGGAGACTTCACCATGACCACCGTATCCCCACCCCCACCCCTCCCCGACCCACCCGATGGCTTCGCCCGGGAGATCCAGGAACTGGTCGACGCCACCGCGCCCCGGGTGTTCGCCGTCGTCGAGGAATACGCCGTCGGGGGGCTGCGGGACGCGCAGGTTGCTGCCTGGGGGCTCGCCTATGAGGACGGGAGTGCGGATGTCGCCGCTGTGGGCGGCGGTTTCCGGATGTCGGTGACGGCGCCGGACCGCGCGGCCCGGTTCGTCTCGTTGCGGCCGGGCAGCCTCGGGAGCGTCGTGTGGCCGGGGACGTAAGTGGCCGACAGAACGACCGTTCCGACCGTCACCGGTCATGACTCATCCGTCGGGGCACGGAAGCCTGGATTTCTGGGACGCCGAGGGCAACGCGTACGACGCCGAGAACAATCCCATCGACGTCGGCAGGTGCCCATGACCGCCTACGTGATCAGGTACGCGGACCGCGCCGCACGGTGCGGGGCGGCCTTGGGCGCCGCGTATCGGGCTCCGGGCCGACGTCATCGACCTGGTGGCCGTGTGATCCGGCCCGTGACGTACGAAGGGCGACCACCGGCACACGGTGGTCGCCCTTTCGGCGTACGGCGTGGCTGCCGCGCGGTTACGCGCCCAGCTTCGCCAGCGCCGCGTCGATACGCGCCAGCGTGCGGTCCTTGCCCAGGATCTCCAGGGACTCGAAGAGCGGGAGGCCGACCGTGCGGCCGGTGACGGCCACGCGGACCGGGGCCTGGGCCTTGCCCAGCTTGAGGCCGTGTTCCTCGCCGGCGGCCAGGACGGCCTGCTTGAGGGACTCGGGGCTGGACCAGTCGGCACCGACGAGCTTTTCGCGGGCGGTGGTGAGCAGGGCCACCGGGTCGCCCTTCATCGCCTTGGTCCAGGACGCCTCGTCCTCGACCGGCTCCTTGCGGAAGAGGAAGTCGACGTTGGCGGTGATGTCGGACAGCACCGTCAGGCGGGTCTGGGCGTGCGGGGCGATGGCCTGCCAGGCGGCCTCGTCGAAGTCGGCCGGGTCCCAGTTGGCGTGCGGGGCCTGGAGCCAGGGGCGGCAGGCCTCGGCGAAGGCCTTCGGGTCGAGGCGCCGGATGTGGTCGGCGTTGATCGCCTCGGCCTTCTTCAGGTCGAAGCGGGCCGGGTTGGCGTTGACATCGGCGATGTCGAAGGCCGCGACCATCTCCTCGATGGAGAAGACGTCCTGGTCGGCGGAGAAGGACCAGCCGAGCAGGGAGAGGTAGTTCAGCAGGCCCTCGGGGAGGAAACCGCGCTCGCGGTAGAGGTTGAGGGACGCCTGCGGGTCGCGCTTCGAGAGCTTCTTGTTGCCCTCGCCCATGACGTAGGGGAGGTGGCCGAAGAGCGGGATGGACTTGGCGATGCCCAGGTCGATCAGGGCCTTGTACAGGGCCACCTGGCGCGGGGTGGAGGAGAGCAGGTCCTCACCGCGCAGGACGTGGGTGATCTCCATCAGGGCGTCGTCGACCGGGTTGACCAGGGTGTACAACGGCGCGCCGTTGGCGCGGAGGATGCCGTAGTCCGGAACGTTCTCCGGGGTGAAGGTCAGCTCGCCGCGGACCAGGTCGGTGAAGGTGATCGGCTCGTCCGGCATGCGGAAGCGGACGATCGGCTCACGGCCCTCGGTTTCGTACGCGGTGATCTCGTCGGCGGTCAGGGCACGGCACTTGCCGTCGTAGCCGGAGGGCTTGCCGGCGGCGCGGGCCGCCTCGCGGCGGGCGTCCAGCTCCTCGGTGGAGCAGTAGCACTTGTAGGCGTGGCCGGCGTCCAGCAGCTTCTGCGCGACGTCCTTGTAGAGGTCCATGCGCTGCGACTGGCGGTACGGCGCGTGCGGGCCGCCGATCTCGGGGCCCTCGTCCCAGTCCAGGCCCAGCCAGCGCATCGAGTCGAGCAGCTGCTCGTAGGACTCCTCGGAGTCGCGGGCCGCGTCGGTGTCCTCGATGCGGAAGACCATGGTGCCCTGGGTGTGCCGGGCGAAGGCCCAGTTGAACAGGGCGGTGCGGACCAGGCCCACGTGGGGGTTGCCGGTCGGGGAGGGACAGAAACGGACGCGGGGGGGTACCCCCTGCTCGAGCGAAGCCGAGAGCTTGGGGGAGGGGGTCGCGTTAGCCACGCTTGATCACCTTGTTGGTGAGAGTGCCGATGCCTTCGATGATGACGGAGACCTCGTCGCCGTCATGGAGGGGGCCGACCCCGGCCGGGGTGCCCGTGAGGACGACGTCGCCGGGGAGCAGCGTCATCGCCTCGGTGATGTGGACGATCAGGTCCTCGACGGAGCGCACCATCTCGCTCGTACGGCCCAGCTGGCGCTGTTCGCCGTTGACGGTGCACATGATCGTCAGGTCGCCCGGGTCCAGCTCGGTCTCGACCCAGGGGCCGAGCGGGCAGGAGGTGTCGAAGCCCTTGGCCCGCGCCCACTGGGACTCGCGCTGCTGCACGTCGCGCGCGGTGATGTCGTTGGCGCAGGTGTAGCCGAGGACGACGTCCTTGACGCGCTCGCGCGGGACCTCGCGGCACATGCGGCCGATGACGACGGCGAGCTCCGCCTCGTGGTGGACCTCCTGGGAGAAGGAGGGGTACACGACGGGGTCGCCGGGGCCGACCACCGAGGTGGAGGGCTTGAAGAAGGTGACCGGCACGTCCGGGACCTCGTTGCCCAGCTCGCGCGCGTGTTCGGCGTAGTTGCGGCCGACCGCGACGACCTTGTTGGGCAGGACCGGGGGGAGCAGACGGACCTTGTCCAGGGGGACCTTGTGGCCCGAGCGCTCGAATTCCGCGAAGGGGTGTCCCTTGATGACGTCGATCTCGTCGCCGTCGAGGACGCCGAAGCCGACGTTGCCGTCGATGGAGAATCTGGCGATGCGCACGGGTTGCCGCTGCCCCTCATTGATCACTGGCCGGAGTTGACACTCCAGGCTATCGCGGGGGCGCGGCCGGCCCGCTTCCCCTTGGTCAGACGGCCGCGTCCGGCGCGGCGGCGGCCTGCGCGGGGACGGTCTGCGGCGCGGGGGCGTCCATCAGGACGGTGCGGCGGGGGTTGGCGGTCTGGGTGGGCAGCTCGACGGCGTGCTCCGGCGCTTCGGCCGCGGCGCTCTGGAGTTCGTCGGCATCCTTGAGATGCGCGAGGGTGGTGCGCCGCGGGTTGGCTATGTTGCGGAACATCATCGTGGTCTTCACTGCTCGGGCCTCGCGTAGGGACGTCGGGAAACAGGGCCGCACCGGGGATTTCCGGGGTTGCGGCCTTGTCGTTTTGGGCAACTGTGTAAAGCGTCAGGCTATGCGCGCTATTCCCCGTGGCGCTCGGGGAAAGTCGACCAGGCGCCTGTGAGTTTGCTCACGAAGTGTGTGACAAATGCCGCATTTCCCATGATCAACATCCAGGGGCGAAACGGACATTGCTGGATTGAAGCGCATGTTCCGCTCCCGATCACCGCACCTGGGACAGGGGTCACGCGTGAGCGACTCGCGGGTATAAGTCCGTTATCGACGTCACCACTCTCTACGCGTGGTGACACGTACCGCACACTGCGTCACGCATGTCACAGGGGACCGCGCCGCCCTTGTTGGAGATCCGGCACTGTGCTGGAATTCCACGGACCGCCGCAGGTTTCAGCCGGACGGCGCGCAGGGGGCGCAGCGAAGCGCCGCGCGGTGGTGCCGCTCTCTCGGCCAGAGGGGGTAGCCCGCCGGTCACTCACGACCGCCAAACGGGGGCCCCGGTCCCCTACGACTCGACAACCGTCCCGCCGTTGACGCGGAGGGACGCCTGGTCCAGAGGTTGCGACGCTAGTGCAGGGACGTTTCAAGAGGGATGGCATGGGGTCTCCCCAGGCCCGCCAGGGCCAAGGGGAAGCTGCGGCGGACCCGGAGCTGCGCGGCGGGAGTGACCGCGCCTCCTCGCCCCAGCATGGCCCGGGCACCGGCCCGGCGATCGGCGGCGACTCCGCCGACGGCGCCGCGGCCCAGCCGGCCAAGGACGCCAAGGAGCCGAGCGGTCCCGGCTCGCGCATCGCCATGCGCAACTGGCGCATCAGCACCCGCCTGGTGTCCCTGCTCGCGCTCCCCGTCATCGCCGCCACCACGCTGGGCGGCATGCGGATCTCCAACTCCCTGGAGAACATCGACCAGCTCGACAAGATGCAGCTGCTCACCGAGATGACGCGGCAGGCCACCGAGCTGGCCGACGCGCTCCAGGTCGAGCGGGACAAGTCGGCCGGCCCGATCGCCGGCAGCGGCAACGTCAAGGACGACGCCAACGTCGTCGCGCCGCGTGAGGCGACCGACCGCGCCAAGCTGGCGTTCAACAAGGCCACCGGGCACGTCCAGCGCGACGACCCGGCGATGGCCGGCGTGCAGGCGACCCTGCTGGACATCGGGCGTCAGCTCAACACGCTCAACGAGATCCGCAACAACGCGTACAAGGACGCCGACAACGCCTCCCGTACGGTCAGCAGCTACAACCAGCTGATCACCTCGCTGCTCGCGCTGTCCCAGGACATGGCGCAGGCGACCAGCAACCCGGAGATGATCCGCTCCACCCGCGCGCTGGCGGCGTTCTCCTCCGCCAAGGAGTACGCGTCCATGCAGCGCGCGCTGGTCAGCGCCGGCCTCGCGCACAAGGGCGGCCCGCAGCTGTCCGCCAACGACCGGCTGGCCGGCCGTACCGCCGAGGACAACGAGAAGGCGGCCCGCAACCGCTTCTCCCAGATCTCCGAGGGCGCCACCGACCTCACCAAGGGTCTGGACGGCAACAACGACGACATCAAGGCGGCCGTCGCCTTCGCGCACCGGACGTTCGCCAGCGACGGCGGTATCCGCAGCGAGGACTACAAGTACCTCGACTGGTACGACACCGACACCGTCAAGATCGAAGAGATGTCGAAGATCGAGAGCTCGCTGCTCTCGCAGATGGAGCAGAAGTCCCGCGAGCTGCGCAACGAGGCGACGCAGGAAGCGATCATCAGCGGTGCGCTGATCCTGCTGGTCCTCGGTATCTCGCTGGTCGGCGCGTTCGTCGTCTCCCGGTCCATGGTGCGCTCGCTGCGCCGTCTCCAGAACACCGCGCAGAAGGTCTCCCAGGAGCGCCTGCCCGAGCTGGTCAAGCAGCTGTCCGAGGCGGACCCGCAGGACGTGGACACCTCCGTGGAGTCGGTCGGCGTGCACAGCCGCGACGAGATCGGCAAGGTGGCCGCGGCCTTCGACGACGTGCACCGCGAGGCCGTCCGCCTGGCGTCCGAGCAGGCGCTGCTGCGGGGCAACGTCAACGCGATGTTCACCAACCTCTCGCGCCGCAGCCAGGGCCTGATCCAGCGCCAGCTGTCGCTCATCTCCGAACTGGAGTCCCGCGAGGCCGACCCGGACCAGCTGTCCTCGCTCTTCAAGCTGGACCACCTGGCGACCCGTATGCGCCGCAACGGCGAGAACCTCCTCGTCCTCGCGGGCGAGGAGCCGGGCCGCCGCTGGACGCGCCCGGTGCCGCTGGTCGACGTGCTGCGCGCCGCCGCCTCCGAGGTGGAGCAGTACGAGCGCATCGAACTGAGCGCCGTACCGCAGACCGAGGTCGCCGGCCGGGTCGTCAACGACCTCGTGCACCTGCTCGCCGAGCTGCTGGAGAACGCGACCTCGTTCTCCTCCCCGCAGACCAAGGTCAAGGTGACCGGTCACGCGCTGCCCGACGGCCGGGTGCTGGTCGAGATCCACGACACCGGCATCGGCCTGTCGCCCGAGGACCTGTCCGCGATCAACGAGCGGCTGGCCAGCCCGCCGACGGTGGACGTCTCGGTCTCCCGCCGCATGGGCCTGTTCGTGGTCGGCCGCCTGTCGCTGCGGCACGGCATCCGCATCCAGCTGCGGCCGTCCGACTCGGGCGGTACGACGGCGCTGGTCATGCTGCCGGTCGACGTCGCCCAGGGCGGCAAGAAGCCGCAGCCGGGCAAGGGCGGCCCCGCCGGGCACGGTGAGGGACTGCCCAACACCCCGAACGCCTCCGCCAACCGCCTCGCCGGCCTCCAGCCGCGCGGCCAGGTCGGCGCGGGCGGCGTACGTCCGGCGCTGCCCGGGCGCGGCGGTCCGGGCGGCCCCGGTGGCCAGGGCGGGCCGGGTGCCGGCGCGTTCGGTGCCCCGGGCGGCCGTACGGGCAACGCTCCCGGCGGCCCCGCGAAGAGCGGCCCTGGTGCCGGCCAGCTGAGCGACGGGCGTCCGGCGCTGCCGACCCGTGGCGCGCCGGCCGGTGCGAACGCGGACGCCGGTGCCGACGCCGGTGACACCTCCCAGATGCCGACGGTCGCGCCGCCCACCGGCGCGCCCCGCCGCGAGGAGCGCGGGCAGCTGCCGCAGCGCGGCGCGGCGGCGGAGCTGACCGGTGGTGGCGACGCCGCCGGCGGTGCCGCCCAGCCCGGGACCACCAGCTGGGGTGCCCGCCGTGAGCGCGGCGCCTCGGACGACTGGCCGATGACGCCCCGCCAGGCGCAGGACCGGCCACGCGGCCACGAGGAGCCGGAGACCGGCGGTTTCGCCCGCCCGGCGGCCGGCGGCCCCGGCGACACGGCGGAGTTCGCCCGCCCCGACTTCGACGCCCCGCCGCCCGCGGCGGACGGCGCGCAGGCCGGCCGCGGTCCGGGTGACACCGGTGAGTTCGACCGGCCGGATGCCTTCGGCACGCCGCAGCGTGGCGACCAGACCACCGGTGAGTTCGCGCTCCCCGCCGACCTGCGGGGCGAGGCTCCGCAGGGCCCCGGCGACACCGGGCAGTTCGCCCGCCCGGACGCCGGGCGCGGCGGCCTCGGCGAGTACGGCGAGCGCGGCTACGAGAACGCCTACGAGAACAACGGGTACGACGCGACCGCGGGCAGCGCCTTCGAGGCCGGCGGTGCCCTCGGTGGCGGCGCGCCACAGCAGCAGGGGGCCGGGACCACCGGCGAGTTCGCCCTCCCCGCCGACCTGCGGAACGGATCGCAGCAGAGCACCGGCGAATTCGCCGTGCCGGCGCAGGACCGGGAACGCCCGGCCGACGGCTCCGGCGACCTGCTCGGCGGCGGCACGCCGGCCGGCCCCGGGGACGGCCGTACGCCGATCTTCGACACCATCGAGTCGAACTGGTTCAGCCAGCCGGCGGCCGGTGCCTCCGTGCCGCAGCAGGCCGAGGAGGAGCCGGCGAGCCCGTCGGCGGAGCGCTCCGAGGCGCCGCCGCTGCCGCGCCGCGAGCCCGGCGCCGCGACCGGCGGCACGTCCGGCGCGGGTCTGAACCTCAACGGGGCGGCCGCCGACGGCCGTGCGCCGGGACAGTGGCGCACCTCGCCCAACGACGAGCGCTGGCGGCAGGCGGAACAGCTCCGCCAGCCCGCCGCGGGCGGCGTCACCACCTCCGGACTGCCCCGCCGGGTGCCGCGCGCCAATCTGGTCGCCGGCACCGCGCAGCAGCAGTCGAACCAGACCGGTCCGCAGGTCTCGCGTGCGCCCGACGACGTGCGCGGCCGGCTGACCAACCTTCGTCGGGGTATCCAGCAGGGCCGTTACCGGGCCGAGGAGAACGCCTCCACCGGCAACCACGGCGTTGTCGACCCCACTCACCAGCAGGAGCGTTAGTTGAGTCCGATGAGCCAGGCGGCGCAGAACCTGAACTGGTTGATCACCAACTTCGTGGACAACACCCCCGGTGTGTCCCACACGGTGGTGGTCTCCGCGGACGGACTGCTCCTCGCCATGTCCGAGGGCTTCCCGCGCGACCGTGCCGATCAGTTGGCGGCGGTGGCCTCCGGGCTGACCTCGCTGACCTCCGGCGCCTCCCGCATCTTCGAGGGGGGCCTGGTCAACCAGACCGTGGTGGAGATGGAGCGCGGCTTCCTCTTCATCATGTCCGTCTCCGACGGATCGTCGCTGGCCGTACTGGCGCACCCGGAGTGCGACATCGGCCTCGTCGGTTACGAGATGGCCCTGCTGGTCGACCGCGCGGGCACGGTGCTCACGCCCGACCTGCGCGCCGAGCTCCAGGGCAGCCTGCTGCACTGAGTCCCGCCGAACGTCACGACCCGACCCACCGACCACCGTGCCGCACCCCCCACCGGCCCAACCCGACGACAGTCAGTTGTCCCGTCCGGAGGACCCCATGACCCCGCCACCTGCCTCGCCCGGCCCGTACGGCGCCTACAGCCAAGCGCCGTACGGGGGCGAAGGTGACCAGCCGCTGGTCCGCCCGTACGCCATGACCGGGGGACGGACCCGGCCGCGCTACCAGCTCGCCATCGAGGCACTGGTCAGCACCACCGCCGACCCGTCCCAGCTGCCCGGTCTGCTGCCGGAGCACCAGCGCATCTGCCACCTGACCCGCGAGGTGAAGTCGGTCGCCGAGGTCTCGGCGCTGCTGCACATCCCGCTGGGGGTGGCCCGGATCCTGGTCGCGGACCTGGCGGAGGCCGGCATGGTGGCGATCCACCAGCCGGGCGGCGGCACCGAGGCCGGCGGTACGCCCGATGTGACGCTGCTGGAAAGGGTGCTCAGTGGACTTCGCAAGCTCTGACGGAGCCGGGCCCGCCGCCGCTCACGGCGGTGGGTCCACCACCTCCGCGAAGATCGTGGTGGCGGGCGGCTTCGGCGTGGGCAAGACCACGTTCGTCGGGGCCGTCTCGGAGATCAACCCGCTGCGTACGGAGGCCGTGATGACCTCCGCCTCGGCCGGGATCGACGATCTGAGCCATGTGCAGGACAAGACCACCACGACCGTGGCGATGGACTTCGGCCGCATCACCCTGGACCAGGACCTGATCCTGTACCTGTTCGGCACCCCCGGCCAGGACCGCTTCTGGTTCATGTGGGACGACCTGGTCCGCGGCGCCATCGGCGCCGTCGTCCTGGTCGACACCCGCCGCCTCGCCGACTGCTTCCCCGCCGTCGACTACTTCGAAAACAGCGGCCTGCCCTTCGTCATCGCCCTCAACGGCTTCGACGGCCACCAGCCCTACACCCCCGACGAAGTCCGCGAAGCCCTCCAGATCGGCCCCGACGCACCCATCATCACCACCGACGCCCGCCACCGCAGCGAGGCCAAAAGCGCCCTCATCACCCTCGTCGAACACGCCCTCATGGCCCGCCTGAAGTGACGTTCCCAAGT
Source organism: Streptomyces sp. NPDC018019 (assembly GCF_044327805.1). Classification (NCBI taxonomy): domain Bacteria; kingdom Bacillati; phylum Actinomycetota; class Actinomycetes; order Kitasatosporales; family Streptomycetaceae; genus Streptomyces; species Streptomyces sp. NPDC018019. The sequence goes on from NZ_JBIRGD010000016.1 coordinate 209,066, forward strand.
CGCTTCGCCCGCAGTTAAGTTGCCTCGGGCAATGAGGACCGGACCGGTGCCCCCGGGCACCGGTTCCCGCGCGACGCCGCGGGATCTGTGTCCTTGGCCACGCCGCCCGACGCGTTCATAACGTTTCGACAGAGAATTCACCCGCCGCCGACACCCGGCGCGCACACGCGGCTCCGCTGTGCGCACATTTCTCTCGCCTTTTGCCGCCGCTCGCCCTTAACGCCCCTTTTATCTGACGTGCTCAGCGAGTTGCTCCGGCTTTGCCCAGTGTTTGGAACGCACGGTCCTGACGTGCTGAAATTCGCTGAACTCCGGAGTAGTAAGGCCCCGAAGAAATCGGCACAGCGCAAAAGCGTGGGTGCCGGCGCCGAGAGGTTGTTGGTCGAGTGAGGCGAAGCAAGTCGGGCCCCGAGCCGCAGGAACCGCGGCGGGGCAACTTCACGCCACCGTCGCACAGCGCGGCACCGGCTGCCGGCGCGGCCGGGAGCCCGGTCGCCACCGCCCCGGTGAGCGGCGGGCGGTTCTCCCCGCGCAACTGGCGCGTGGCCACCCGGCTCAACGCGATCCTGCTCATTCCCGTACTCGTCGCCCTGGTCTTCGGCGGCCTGCGCGTCAACAGCTCGGTCGAGACCTGGCAGGAGGCCCAGGACGCCGAGAACACCGCGAAACTGGTGCGCGCCGCGGCCGCCTACAGCCACGCCATCATCGACGAGCGCGACCGCACCGCCGAGCCGCTGCTCACGGGCAAGCGCGACGACCCGGCGGTGCGCGAGGCGCGCGAGGCGACCGACACCGCCGCCGAAGCGTTCCACGCCGCGGTCAAGGAGATGCCCGACAAGGCGGGCCTCAAGCGCCGGCTGGCCGCCTTCGAGAAGGTCGAGCCGGGCCTGAAGAAGCTGCGCGAGGCCGCGTACACCCCGCAGCTGGCCGGCGTGCGCACCGAAGAGGGCTACGTCGCCATCCAGCACCCGCTCATGGAGTTCGCCAACGAACTGGGGCTGGGCACCGGGAACATCACCTCGTACGGCCGTACGGTCTACGCCGTCTCGCTGGCCAAGGCCGCCGAGTCGCTCACCCGCTCCATCGGTACGCACCTGCTGATCGACCCGGCGTCCCCGCAGGGCGGCAAGGAGCACAAGAAGCAGCTGACCGCGTTCGCCTCGTACAAGTACCTGGAGAACATCGCGATCGGCGAGTACACCTCCGGCGGCACCCCCGAGGACGTCCAGCGGCTGAAGGACGACGCCGCCAAGCTCAAGCAGCGGGGCGCGGAAGAGGCCGCCAAGGCGCGGGAGCGCGCGCAGAGCGCCGGGCAGCAGTTCAAGGCGCCGCCGGCCTTCGACGCGATGGCCACCGCCATCGCCTCCGGCGCCTCCCCCCAGCAGCTCGCCGCGCAGGGCATCACGCCGGAGACCTGGTTCACCGCGGCCACCGGCACGTTCGACATGTACCGCGCCATCGAGAAGGACCTCGCGGACAAGGCGGTCGACGAGGCGGCCGAGATCTCCTCGGACGCCCGGCAGTCCACCTTCACCGACTCCGCGATCGTGATCGCCGCCCTGGTCATCGCGTTCCTGGTGGCCGGCATGATGGCCCGCCGGATGAGCCGCAACATGAGCCGGCTGCGCTCCGCGGCCTTCGGCATCGCCGAGCAGCGGCTGCCGACCCTGGTCGACCAGCTCTCCCGTACGGACCCGGGCCGGGTCGACACCCGGGTGCAGCCCATCCCGATCCACACCACCGACGAGATCGGCGAGGTCGCCCGCGCCTTCGACCAGGTGCACCGGGAGGCCGTCCGGCTCGCCGCCGAGCAGGCGCTGCTGCGCGGCAACGTCAACGCGATCTTCACCAACCTCTCGCAGCGCAACCAGGGCCTGATCGAGCGCCAGCTCACCCTGATCACCGAGCTGGAGAACAACGAGGCCGACCCGGACCAGCTGGAGAACCTCTTCCGGATGGACCACCTGGCCACCCGTATGCGGCGCAACGGCGAGAACCTCCTCATCCTCGCGGGCGAGGAGCCGGGCCACCGCTGGAACCAGCCGGTGCCGCTGATCGACGTGCTGCGCGCGGCGACGTCCGAGGTCGAGGCGTACGAGCGAATAGAACTGTCCGGCGTGCCGGACGGCGACATCCACGGCACCGCCGTGACCGACCTCGTGCACCTGCTCTCCGAGCTGCTGGAGAACGCCACCACGTTCTCCTCGCCGCAGACCAAGGTACGGGTCGCCGCCACCCGGCTGCCGGACGGCCGGGTCATGATCGAGATCCACGACAAGGGCATCGGGCTGACCCCCGAGGACTTCGCGGACATCAACCACAAGCTGGCCAACCCGCCGACCGTGGACGCCTCGGTCTCCCAGCGCATGGGCCTGTTCGTGGTCGGCCGGCTGGCCGACCGGCACGGCATCCGCGTCCAGCTGCGCCCCTCCGGCGAGCAGGCCGGCACCACCTCCCTCGTCATGCTCCCCGAGGCCATCACCCACGGCGGTGGCGGCGCGGCGGAGGGCTACGACGACGACTTCACGGTCTCCCGGATCGTCCCCGAGCACCAGCAGGGCCGGTACGAGGCCGACGGGCGCTCGGCCGCCGAACTGGGCTTCGACGACTCCGGCTTCGGCCGGCACGGCGCCGCCGCGCCGCTCGACCCGGTCAACCGCTCGCTGATGCGCGAGGAGCGCCGGGCGGCGCTGGAGGCGCAGGCCGGCGGCGCGGGCCCGCAGGATGCGCCGTACGACCCCGCGCAGCAGCAGTCGTACCAGGACCCGTACCAGGACCCGGCGGCGGCGCTCTTCCAGGACCCGGCGCAGAACACCGGTGCGGGCTACGGGAACTACCCCGGCCAGGCATATGCGGAACCCGAGCTCGGGGCCTACGACGCGGGGTCGCCGCTGGACCAGGGACTTGCCGAAGTCGGTCGTGACGAGGCCACCGGCCAGCAGCCGTACGCCCCGTACGAGCCGCCGCGACAGGACGACGGGCCCGAAAACGGAGCGCACACCGGCTATTCCGGACCGGAAACGGAATCGGACCGGAATCAGCGGCCCGCTCCCGCGGACAGCCCGGAACGCGTAGCATTCGACCGTCCGGACCCCACCCCGAACGACGCGCCGTCGCTGACCGACGCCGGCCTTCCGCGCCGCGGAGCCGGCCAGCCGCAGGCTCAGCAGCAGTGGCAGCCGTTCGAGGAGGCGTCCTCCAGGCCCCGGGTCCAGGAGGAGCCGGCGGCCGCCCCGCAGGGGAACACGCCGGAGCCCGGTTCGGACGGCTCCGGGTGGCGCTCGGCCAACGACGAGCGCTGGCAGCGGGCGGAGCGGCTGCGCGAGCCGAAGGCGGGCGGAGTCACTCCCTCCGGCCTGCCCCGGCGGGTCCCCAAGGCCAACCTGGTCGAGGGCACGGCGGAGCAGAGCCCGCAGGGCGGCCCCCAGGTCTCCCGCGCGCCGGAGGACGTCCGCGGCCGGCTGAGCAACCTGCGGCGCGGGGTCCAGCAGGGACGGAACGTGGGCACGGACCACTCGGAGGTCCCCCAGAATGACCAACAGGGCTTCGGCCCCGGCAGCACCTACGATCAGGAGCGTTAGTGTGAGCCCGATGAGCCAGGCGGCGCAGAACCTGAACTGGTTGATCACCAACTTCGTGGACAACACCCCCGGTGTGTCCCACACGGTCGTGGTCTCCGCGGACGGTCTCCTCCTCGCCATGTCCGAGGGCTTCCCTCGGGACAGAGCCGATCAGTTGGCGGCGGTGGCCTCCGGCCTCACCTCGCTGACCTCCGGCGCCTCCCGCATCTTCGAAGGCGGAAGCGTCAACCAGACCGTGGTGGAGATGGAACGCGGCTTCCTCTTCATCATGTCCGTCTCCGACGGATCGTCGCTGGCCGTACTGGCGCACCCGGAGTGCGACATCGGCCTCGTCGGTTACGAGATGGCCCTGCTGGTCGACCGCGCGGGCACGGTGCTCACGCCCGACCTGCGCGCGGAACTGCAGGGCAGCCTTCTCAACTAGCAGACAGGCAGTGCGTTTCCCGCCACCGCACCATAGGGTGCGGTGGCGCGACCGGCGTCAGACAGGCAAGTTGAAGGAGGAGACGTGGCAACGCCCCCGAGCGGTTACCCGTACGGGCCCGGACAGCAGTCCGGGCCCCAGGGCGAGCACCAGCACAACCGCTTCAACTTCCCTTCCGCGCCCAGTCGCCGGCAGCAGCGGCCGCCACAGCCGCCGCAGCCCGGTCAGCCGTACCAGCAGGGACCGCCGTACGACTCCCGGCAGCCGTACGAGCCGTCGCCGTACGACCGGCCCCGGGGGCCCCGCGTCCAGCCGGCGCAGCCCCGGCAGCGGCGTGCGAACGGGCCGTCGGCCCCCACCGGGGGCGCGCACAACCCGCTCGTGCGCCCGTACGCGATGACCGGGGGACGGACCCGGCCGCGCTACCAGCTCGCCATCGAGGCGCTGGTCAGCACGACCGCCGACCCCGCACGGCTACAGGGCCAGCTGCCGGAGCACCAGCGCATCTGCCACCTCTGCCGCGAGATCAAGTCAGTGGCCGAGATCTCGGCCCTCCTCTCCATCCCCCTCGGCGTCGCCCGAATCCTCGTCGCCGATCTGGCGGAGGCCGGACTCGTCGCCATCCATCAGCCCGGCGGGGACGAGACCGCCGGCGGACAGCCAGATGTGACACTGCTCGAAAGGGTGCTCAGTGGACTTCGCAAGCTCTAGCGGTGCAGCCCGCTCCACCACCTCCGCGAAGATCGTGGTGGCGGGCGGCTTCGGCGTGGGCAAGACCACGTTCGTCGGGGCCGTCTCAGAGATCAACCCGCTGCGCACCGAAGCCGTGATGACCTCGGCGTCGGCCGGCATCGACGACCTCACGCACGCCCCGGACAAGACCACCACGACCGTGGCGATGGACTTCGGCCGCATCACCCTGGACCAGGACCTGATCCTGTACCTGTTCGGCACCCCCGGCCAGGACCGCTTCTGGTTCATGTGGGACGACCTGGTCCGCGGCGCCATCGGCGCCGTCGTCCTGGTCGACACCCGCCGCCTCGCCGACTGCTTCCCCGCCGTCGACTACTTCGAAAACAGCGGCCTGCCCTTCGTCATTGCCCTCAACGGCTTCGACGGCCACCAGCCCTACACCCCCGACGAAGTCCGCGAAGCCCTCCAGATCGGCCCCGACGCACCCATCATCACCACCGACGCCCGCCACCGCAGCGAGGCCAAAAGCGCCCTCATCACCCTCGTCGAACACGCCCTCATGGCCCGCCTGCGCTGACCGGGCCGCCACGGCGAAGGCCCCCGCACCGGTGGTGCGGGGGCCTTGTGCTGCTTCCGGGCGAGCGCGCGCCGGCGTCTAACGGTTCAAGTGGTCGGCGGTCGCGGTGAGGAGGAGCGACAGCGACACCGCTCCGGGGTCCGGGTGGCCGTGGCCGAGGGCGCCCATGCGGGCCGCACGGCCGCGGGCCGGGATGAGCTGTGCGGTGGCGGACGCGGCGCGGGCGGCGGACCGGGCGGCCGCCTTCCAGGCGCCGGGGAGGGGTTCGGCGGCGTGGGCGCGGAGCCCGGCCCGGAACGGGTCCAGCGCGTCGAGCATCGTCTTGTCGCCCACCTGCGCGCCACCCAGCTCCGAGACGGCCCGCTGCGCGGCCTCGGCGGCGTCCGCGAACAGCGTGGTGGAGTAACTGCGGGCCTTGGCGAGTACGGCGCCGGCCTCGGCCAGCAGCGTGCCGTACAGGGCGCCGGACGCGCCACCCGAGGCATCGGCCAGGGCGAGGCCGGCGGCGAGCAGCGCGGCGCCCGCCGAGCGGGGGTCGGCGGGCGGTCCGGGCTCGGCCGCGCGGGCCGCCGCGACGGCCGCACGCAGGCCGCGCACGATCCCGATGCCGTGGTCGCCGTCCCCGGCGACGGCGTCCAGCCGGCCGAGTTCCTCCTCGTTGGCCGCGATCAGGTCGAGGGCGGCCTGGAGAGCGGCGGTGGCGGGGCGGTCGGCGGCGGGGCGGTCGCTGGCGGGGCGCTCGGTGGCCGGGACGGCACGTACGGGTGCCGCCGTACCGGCCGCGGGGGTGGCGGGCGCGGACTCCGCGGGCCGCAGGTCGTCGTGGCGCGCCGGTACGCGGCGGAACGCCGGGGTGTCGCAGGGCGCGTCGTACAGTCCGGCCAGTTCGTCGTCCAGGAGCATGACGGACAGGGAGACCCCCGCCATGTCGAAGGACGTGACGAACTCGCCGACTTCGGGGCGGTGCGGACGCAGTCCGGCGGCGCGCAGCCGGCGGTTGACCTGGCGGTAGACGACGAACATCTCCTCGTACTTGGTGCGGCCGAGGCCGTTGAGGAGTACGGCGACGCGCCCGTCGCCCCCGGCGGGCGGGTCCGGGAGTTCCCGCAGGACGTTGTCGACGAGGGCGTCGGCGAGTTCGGACGCGGTCAGGTGGCGGGTGGTCCGCAGGCCGGGTTCGCCGTGTATGCCCATGCCGAGTTCGGTCGTCCCGGCGTCGACGGTGAACAGCGGTTCGCTCGCGCCCGGGAGCGTGCAGCCGGCGAACGCGGCACCGAAGGTGCGGGTCAGGGCGTTGGCGCGGGCGGCGAGCCGGGCCACGCCCGCCAGGTCGTCGCCGCGCTCGGCCGCCGCGCCCGCCACCTTGAAGACGAAGAAGTCGCCGGCCACGCCGCGCCGGTCGCGGGACGGGTCGGCCGGCTGCCCCTCGACGGGCGGCGGGCCGCTGGCCACGTCGTCGGTGACCAGGACCGTACGGACCGCGACACCCTCGGCGGCCAGGCGGCGCGCGGCGAGGCCGAAGTGCATCACGTCGCCGGCGTAGTTGCCGTAGCTGAAGAGGACGCCCGCGCCGCCGTCCGCGGCCCGCGCGGTGCGGTAGACCTGCTCGGCGCTCGGGCTGGCGAAGACGTCGCCGACGGCCGCCGCGTCGGCCAGGCCGGGGCCGACCAGCCCGGCGAAGGCCGGGTAGTGCCCGGAGCCGCCGCCGATGACGACCGCGACCTTGCCGGGGCGCGGCGCGTGCCGCCCGACGACGCCGTACGCGTCCGGGACCCGGCGGACGGTGCGGGCGTAGGCGTCGGCCAGGCCCTCCAGCCAGTCCTCGCGGAACGTACCGGGGTCGTGGCCGAGGCCGGGGGCGGGGGTGGTGGTCATCGGGCTCACTCCTTTGTTTCGTCCCTGTTGGATTTAACACCCGGATCACATATCCGTCACCCCTCCCGGCGCAATCCTCCCCTCTTGTTGCGAAGTCACCGCCGAAAAAGACTCCACATCACATCTTGCATGTGAAGTTCACAGGGTTCATGCTGCCAAGCACCACACCGCACCGCTCCGCCCGGAGGCATCCATGGCCCCACCGCAGCCCTCGCTCCCCGACCGGCTCGGCATCCCGAAGGCGCTGGTCCCCGGCTATCTCGGCGTGCTGCTGTTCATGGTCGGAGACGGCGTCGAGTCCGGCTTCATCGCCCCGTACATGGCCGGGCACGGTGCGGGCACCGAGGTGCACGCCTCGTACGTCATCACCGCCTACGGCGTGGCCGTCATGCTCGCGTCCTGGCTCTCCGGCGCGCTGTCCGACCTGTGGGGCCCGCGCCGCGTCATGCAGCTGGGCCTGGCCGTCTGGGTCGTCTTCGACGTGCTCTTCCTGGTTTTCGCGCTGGGCCCGCAGAACTACCCGCTGATGCTGGTCTTCTACGGGCTGCGCGGCTTCGGCTATCCGCTCTTCGCCTTCGGCTTCCTGGTGTGGATCACCGCCACCGCGCCGGCGGCCCGGATGGGCACCGCGGTCGGCTGGTTCTACGTGGCCTTCACCGGCGGTCTGCCCACCCTCGGCTCGATCGTCGCGGGCGTCACCAACCCCTGGTTCGGCCAGTTCGGCACCCTGTGGGTGGCGCTCGGCATCATCGTCCTGGGCGGCGCCTGCTGTCTGCTCGGCGTCCGCGAACGCACCGGCTACGCGCGGCCGGCCCCGCCGGAAGTGCGGCCCGTGCAGTCGCTGGTGTCCAGCCTGTCCATCGCCTGGACGCACCCGAAGGTCGCCGTCGGCTGTGTCGTCCGCATCATCAACACCGCCCCCGAGTTCGGCTTCCTGGTGTTCCTGCCGGCCTTCTTCGGCGACGAGCTGGGCTTCGGCCAGGGCCGCTGGCTGACCCTGCTGGCCGTCATCTACGGCACCAACGTGCTGTGCAACCTGCTCTTCGGGGCGATCGGCGACCGGATCGGCTGGCGGCGCACCATCGCCTCCTTCGGCGGCATCGGCTGCGCGGTCACCACGCTCACCCTCTATTTCGTACCGAAGGCGGTCGGCGGCCACTACGGGGTCGCGCTCGTCGTCGGCATGCTCTACGGCGTCACGCTGGCCGGGTTCGTGCCGATCTCCGCGCTGGTCCCGGCCCTCGCCCCGGACCACAAGGGGGGCGCGATGGCCCTGCTCAACCTGGGCGCGGGCGGCGCGGCCTTCGTCGGCCCGGCCATCGTCAGCGTCTTCCTCGGCCCGCTCGGCCCGGCGGGCGTCGTGCTCGTCTTCGCCGCGCTGTACGTGCTCTCCGCCGTCCTGACGCTGTATCTGAAGCTGCCGGAGCCCGCCGCCGGGCCGGGCGGGGACGGAGGCGGGGCGGCCCCGGCCGTCGCCGCTCCCCCCGGACCGCGGTACGCGGAAGCCGGGCCCGGCCGGACCCGGCTTCCGTGACGGCTACGGCTTGGGGCACTGCTTCCAGGAGAAGTGGTACTTGGTGTTGATGCTGCCGTCGGTGGAGTCCATCGCCATGAAGCTGGTCAGCTTGGGGTCGGAGGTCTTGGCGTCCACCCGGAGCTCGGTGTTGATGTTGAAGTAGCGCTTCTCCCCGCAGGGCGCGTAGACCAGCGCGTCGATCCCGGTCTCGTCGGAGCTCTGCCAGTTGGCGTCGTACGGGCCGGTGAAGCGGTGGCTCTTGCGGTCGGTCTGGGGGCTGCCCTGGAAGTAGTAGCCCGCCTGCTGGAGGCTGTGGGCGCCGGGCGCGAGCTGGGCGTAACCGCGGTAGTCGGCGCGGGCGATGGCGTAGGTGAAGCCCTGCGGGACCTGGACGTTCAGGGCGATCTGACAGTTCTTGCGGGAGTCCGTGGGTCTGCTGTCCTTGCCCGCCTGGGCGAGGTATTCGCTGTACGTCACGGTGAACGCGGTGTTGTCGGGCGCGACGGCGACCGCCGCGCTGCCGGGCCGGCAGCCCGAGCCGTTGACGGTGGCGACATTGATCGTGATCCTGCCGTCCGGCGGCGCGTCGCCGAACCGGGACGTCTGGGCGGAGGCGGGGGACGCCGCGCCGGCGAGGATCAGCAGCGATGCCGCGGCGGCACCGACACCCAGGGTGCGGAACATGGGCTTTCCTTCCGGTCGTCCGGGGGCCGCTCCCGGGCCGGCGGTTCGGGGACGCCGGGAGCGCCATGACGAGCGCATGTCAGCACGGGCAGCGCGCGTTGGACAGCTCCCGCCCCGAGAGTCGGTGCGAACCTACGCCTTGATTCGGCCGCCGCAGCAACGTGGCGCGAGGGCCGAACCAAGCACCGGACAGGCAACGCCACGGGCCCGGTACTCGCCGTGAGTACCGGGCCCGGTGGTGCGGATGACGGCTGTGCTCAGCGCTGCCAGCTGCCGGCGCCGTGGAAGCCGTGCTGGCGCTCCAGGCGGCGCCAGCGGGCGGTGCCGGCGCGGCGGCGGCCCGGGACGGCGTCGGCGGCCGGCCGGTGGGCGGCGCGGGCGAGCAGGACGGCGGTCAGCGCCGCCAGCTCTTCCTCGCTGGCCTCGCCCTTCTCCACACGGATGGGGCTGGTCTGAACGGGAGTGGTCACGTCGTTTCTCCGGTCTGCGAAAGGTCCGGTCGGGGTCCGGTCGGTGCCTGCCGCGCCCTACTGGGGCGGGTTGCCGTGTTTGCGGGCGGGCAGGTCGGCGTGCTTGCTGCGGAGCATCTCCAGGGAGCGGATGAGCACCTCGCGGGTCTCGGCGGGGTCGAT